>JAEEYJ010000196.1 GCA_016291725.1 Solobacterium sp. | reverse complement strand
AGTTCCAGAAGCTTCCGGCAGCTTCCTTGTTCTGTACATTCAATGAAGCGTATGCCTGTCAGGCGGATGAATTCACGGTGCTCATAGTATAGTTCGACAGCCGGTGATCCATCACGTACCGGAAGAATGGACTTTACGCGTGCCGGAATATTGACGGCATCAAAGTATTTCAGCACGCTTACACGTTTGTTGCCTTCCGCGGCATAATAACGGTTCATGTACTCATAGGCCCGTACAGCATCCCGGATTCCTTCTTCCAGATGGGAACGGCAGAGAGCTTCCCATTTGTAGGCGAACTCCGTCCCTTCCTGTGCGAGGGGCATGAAGTTGCGGGCAAAAAGATTGGCTCTGGCAGCGGAGACGGTACCGGCAAAGAATTCGGCAGGCACCTGGATGATGCCAAGCTCCTCCGACCCGGCAGTCTCTTTGCCGAGCAGTATATCATCCAGTGCAGGCAGCATCGGATCGATGCCATTGCTCCGGCAGTACTGCAGTTCCTTCTGGGCTGATTTCAAGGCTTTACTGTAATCCGTTTCGGACATGAATATCCTCTCTTTTGTTCTATTCTATCATTGTTGCGGATGGATATGGCTGCGAAGCACCCGCCTGCATCAGAACAAAACCGCATGGTATATCCATGCGGTCTGTTTCCGATGGTGACGAATACGGGATTCGAACCCGTGAATGTCGCCTTGAGAGGGCGATGTGTTAAGCCGCTTCACCAATTCGCCGGATCAGGGACTGTTCGCCCCTGTGCTTATTAATTTTCCAATGCTTTCTTTGCAATGTCAACAATTTCTTTAAAACCGTTCTCGTCGTGGATTGCAATCTCACTCAGCATCTTACGGTTGATGTTGACATCCGCCAGCTTAAGACCGTGCATCAGTCTGGAATAGCTGATATCGTGCATTCTGGCTGCCGCATTGATTCTGGCAATCCAGAGCTTGCGCATGTCACGCTTTGTCTGTCTGCGTCCGATGTAGGAATAGCGCAGGGAACGCATAACCTGCTCATTGGCTGTTCTGTACAGCAGATGCTTGCTGCCGAAATAGCCCTTCGCAAGCTTCAGTACCTTCTTCCGACGGTTTCTTGTCGGTGTTGAACCTTTTACTCTCATTGTTTACACCTCCTATTAACCCTGCAGCAGCTGCTTTACACGCTTCTCGTCCGTAGCGTCCATAATCGTTGTCTTGGAAAGGTGCTTCTTCTGTTTGTGGGACTTGTGTGCTGCCATGTGGGAAATATAGTTATGCTTCCTTCTCAGTTTTCCCGAACCTGTGACCTTGATCCTCTTTGCAAAGGTCTTCTTGGTCTTCATTCTGATCTTTTTGGGTTTCTTGGCTTTTGCCTTCATCTGAATATCCTCCAATTCCTACTTCTTTAGGGGCGACAGTACGACTGACATCGTATTCCCCTGCATGCTCGGTTTTCTGTCTACCTGAGCAATGTCGGAAATCTGAGCAATGAACCGGTTCATAACCTCTTCACCGACTTCCTTCCGTGTGATCATTCTTCCACGGAACCGCATGTCGATCTTGACCTTCTGTTCTTCCTCGATCCATTTTCTCGCCTGTTTCAGCTTTGTGTCGAAGTCATGGTCATCGATGACCGGTGAGAGCCTGAGCGGCTTGACTTCGGTAACATGCTGCTTTTTCTTTGCCTCGCGGGCTTTTTTCTGCTCGTTGAAACGGTATCTGCCATAATCCATAATCTTACATACCGGAACCTCCGCGTTCGGTGCGACGCAGTAAAGGTCCAGCTCCATGTCGTACGCTGTCTGAATAGCTTCACGACGGAGCATTTTTCCCATCTGTTCCCCGTTCGGGCCGATCACAAGTACTTCGTGAAAGCGGATGTTTTCATTTACCAGTTCTTCCGGTACGTTTCTCTTTGGTTTATCGTAGCGCAAAAATTACCTCCTCCAGACAAAGAAAGCAGGTACAGAAGCCGCACCTGCCGAAAGTATACTCTACGTACATGGCATGAACCCAGATCCCTCAGGATGTCAGGTGAGAAGCGGCGCTTCTGCTTTCCGTCATATTTACTATACTATCTTATACTCGCACTTTTGTCCTGTCAATATCAAAATGTAAAGCCGGCGACGCTGACCGATACGTTGTACGGTTTCAGTCCTGTCATGAACAGTATGTTGTCATATACCGTACGCTGTACAAGCTCGCACGCTGCGCTGACACTTGCGCCGTAGCGGACATTGATGTCAGCCCGGATCCAGAGCCGGTTCTTCTCGATCCTGACCTGGACAGCCTTTCCTGCGGGCTCAACATCTTCAAGATCATTCAGTGAAAGCCTGGCAATGGAATGAATCACTTCCTTGTTGATTGCGATCATACCGTCTTCACTGTGGTTTTTCAGTACTACATAATCCTGTGCCATATTCGTTTTCCTCTGTGCTTATTATATCAATTCATCCGCGTATGCGGTATGATTTCGGATACTTGTTTTTCAGTATTCTGCCGTCACTGTAGATCCAGCCCAGCGGCATTGCGTTCCACCGGCAGACATACCAGCCTTTGGGCAGGTCCGTTGTCCTTGTCAGTCCTTTCAGATATTCCAGGGCAGCCTGATCATCGAATTCAACGGTGCGCAATGGCCTGCTGTATGCATTCATAGCCAGTGCATGGTCCGGTTCAAACCGTTTGTTCTTCAGCTGACCGAGGCGTACAAACGGACGGATGATCCGGCAGGAACCTGTTTCCGGCATGGCTGCAGTGCTTCCGTAGTAGGTATCCTTTGAACAGTAGATGTACGGGAATCCCTTTTCAAAATGATCGTTCAGGAAAGAGGCTGCTTCCGCCGGAAGCCGGCATGTTTTATGGAACGGTACATCATGGCGCTCACCCGTGCCTGCTTTGCGCAGAACGCAGACAAAATGCCCTTCTCCACCGTCCATAGGAAAGATGCGCTGTGCATGTTCCGTTCCCTGTCCAATGGCAAATCCAGGCCGTGTGTGCGTATGGTTGAGAGGCACTGTCTCCATTTCCGGATACTTGCGGCAAAGCCATACGATGTTCTCTTCATTCTCTACGGTATTGAGCGTACAGGTACTGTAGACAAGCAGACCGCCGGGACGGAGACAGGCAACTGCACTGTCCAGGATCGACCGTTGCCTGGAGGCACACATCAGGACATTTTCCATGGACCATTGAGCCAGCGCTTCATCCTCCTTGCGGAACATACCCTCTCCGGAACACGGTGCATCACAGAATACGATGTCAAAATAAGCAGGGAATGATGCTGCGAGATCAACCGGATCATTGTTTGTTACCACAGTGCAGGTACTGCCGCATCTTTCCAAGTTCTCGGCAAGCACAAGACTGCGTCTGTGATGAATATCGTTGGCAACCAGCAGTCCTTCATTGTGAAGGCGTTCGGCGATCTGGGTTGCTTTGGATCCCGGGGCTGCGCAAAGGTCCAGGATCCGCATGCCCGGCTGTACATCAACTGCCGCAACCGCGGAAGATGCGCTGGGCTCCTGCGGATAGACCGCGCCTGTCCGGTATTCGGGCAGATTGCCCAGTCCGTGCCTCGTTGTGTTGTAGTAGGCATTCTCTGCAAAAGGAGACGGGACGCGTTCCAGTGAGGAGATACGGAAAAAGGCGTCCGGGTCAATGCGCATTGGGTTAATGCGAAAGCCCCTTTTCGGTTCATTCTCCGTTTCCTTCAGCCAGGTGTTGTACTCTTCGCCCAGCAAGGACTGCATCATGTTCAGGAATGGTTCTGGGTACACTAAAGCTCCTCCCTTACACGTTCCCGGTCATAGACCAGCTGAGCAGACAGCTCTTCTACGGAAGTGAATTTCTGCTCTGGACGCAGATATACAGCAAATTCCAGCAGGATATCCTGGCCGTAGATATTCTGATTGAAATCCAGGATATAGGCTTCAATGGACAGATCATTCCGGTAGTTGTAGGTCGGGTTGTGTCCCACGTTTACCATGGTTTTCCATCGTGTGCCGTCAATGGTGATCCATCCGCCGTATACACCGGGAAGCGGCTTTACGTACTCCGGATCGGTTTTGATGTTGGCCGTGGGGAAGCCATGCAGATGGCCTTTACCGCGGCCGTGGACAACCTGTCCCTGAACGCAGTAGTACCTTCCCAGCAATAAAGCGGCTTCTGTGAGATTGCCTTTCTCAATGCAGGAAATGATCCGGGTACTGGATATCTTTTCCCCCTGCTCATCTACGGAATCGATGATCCGGACACTGCAGGGCATTTCCTCAGCCAGTGTATGCGGGTTTCCCCGACCGCGGTATCCGTATCGGTAATCGAAGCCGCAGATCACAGAACGTGCATCAATACACGCAAGGAAAACGCGGCTGAAGTCTTCGTGGCTCATAGCAGCCGTTTCCGGCGTGAATGAGAGGATATAGACAATATCTATGGAAGTTTTACCGATCAGTTCAAGCTTCATCGGCAAAGGCGTAATATGGGGTGTATCCGTATTGCCGCTCAATGTCACAACAGGATCCGGATCAAAGGTAAACAGTGCACTGCGGCATCCCAGACGCTGTGCTTCTTCGATTGCTTTGTCCACGAGCTGCATGTGTCCTCTGTGAAGACCATCAAAGTAACCGACGCATACAGCGCAGGCTTCCCTTTGATCCGGGACGGAATGAATGTCCAGATACACGGTTTCCATCAAAACAGCCCCCTTGCGCAGTGATACAGACCATCATCGCGCAGTTCATATGCGGCAAGCACACGATTATTGTTCATCAGGATCACGGTATGTTCACTGCAGTCCAGCTGTACAGGACGGCCGTTCTTGATCCACTGAGCATCAGAGTACTCAATCACAGGAAATGACGGGTCAAGAACATGCATGATGTCCGCTTCGCGGTAGTTTCCTGCTATGACATCATTCAGTTCATCGGCTTCCGATAGAGACAGATGCTCGATGCCTTCCCTGCATAGACGGCTCATGGCACCGAATTCACCCAATGCGCGGGCATAGTCGGCAATCAATGTACGGATATATGTCCCGGAGGATACGACCGCATCCATCGCGTAGGTATTCTCATGAAGATGATGAACTTCCAGGCTGTATACACAGATCTGTCTAGCCTGCCTCTCGATGGTTTTTCCTTCCCTTGCCAGATCGTAGAGTTTTCTGCCCTGCACCTTGATGGCGGAATACATCGGCGGTATCTGCTCGGAAATACCGATAAACCCGGCTGCGGTTTTCTGAAGAATGTCATCTCCATAGATGCTGGGAACTTTCTCTTCCATAGGTGCTCCCCAGATGTCTTCGGTATCATAGGATTGCCCGAGGATGAACTCTGCCCGGTAATGCTTGTGCCCTGAGACACAGTAAGGTGCCAGCTTGGTGCACCGGCCGATCAGCACGATCATAAGGCCGGATGCATTCGGATCCAGTGTTCCTGTATGCCCGGCCTTCTTTTCATGAAACGCCTTCCGGCACTGGGAAACAACGGAAAACGACGTCATTCCGGTCGGTTTGTTGATAAGCAGTACAGCATCCATATGCGCAATTATACCGCAGTACAAATGAATTTCAAAATCATGCTCAGTATACTGTCAGCGTCATACCGTCGCAGATGCCCTGCTTTGCCGGGCTGATCCATCGATCGCAGATTCTTCCTGTCTGCTTTTCTATGACCATCGTTTCTTCATCCATACAGAATGTATCCTCCGGCAAAGCCGAAGCGAGCAGCTGCAGACTGTCATCCAGTGATGAATAACGATGAAACAGGCATTCATATGTTTCCTGCATAACGGCAATTTCGATGAAGAGATGCACATCAGTCGTATTCTGCAAGCAGGATCACCTCCGCTTTTCCATCATGGACGTAGACACCGCAATGTTCCGGGATGTCTTCTCTCAGAACCGGCAATGTGTAATAGGAGCGGTAGCGTCCGCCGCAGTAAAGGATATCGGGCAGTACAGATGCAGGAATACTGCGGAATGCATTCTCATTCATAAGAATCAGGTCAAAGACTGCTGGAACGGAATTGATGGATTCATCGATTGTCCGTCCGGAACGGATCAGTCTGTTCTTCATCCACTCAGCAAACCGGTTGCTTTCATATACAATGATTGTTCTCGGAGGCAGTCGGAAACCGGTGCAGTCCTTCATCCGCAGTCCGACGACACCCGGATCATCCGGAGTGTAATGATCAGGTATGCTTGGTACACGGTAATGATTGCCGGGCATGGCGGATGGATCGGGCATTTCAGTATCCGGCCAGCAGAACAGCATCAGGTCGTCTTCCCTCACAAGTCCATGTTTCTCCTCTTTGACCACCCGGTCGGCATTCTTTTCAAACAGGAGGCTGAGGTCCTGTCTGTTCTCGTTCTGCAGACTCAGGCGCATGCGGAACAGTGACAGCATCCGGAAAGGTATACTCTGGGCGGAAGAAGCGAATACAATGAGTGTCATGTGCAGCATTTCTGTATTTTCCAGCCAACGGTTCAGATACTTAATGTTTTTTTCTGTTTCGAGAAAGGCAGAAATATCGGTAATAACTACTGCTGTGCCGAGTGCTCTAGAGCTGGAAACATCTTCAGCGAACCACTGCATACGAAAGCCATCTGTGCTCGGAAACACGCCGGACAGTCTGCCGCTTTCCTCCCATGCATTGATTTCCGGCATACTGTCATTGATGATGACCACCTGCTCTGCACTGCCGGAAAGAACAGTCGAAAGTACATTGGCAAGAAAGGATCGTTTCTCCACTCGGTTCAAAGAATCAATGAAGACAGAAGTATATGGTTCCAGTACAAGCTCTTTCCTTCTGTTGTTCCGGTAATCATCAATCAATCCCAGCACCCGATGTAAACGGTTGATCTGTCCCGGCATAACGGAATGCATCGGTGGAAGCCACAGAGGATGTACATCATACTGCCCCTGTACATAAACGCTGTGAATCTCTTTCAGAACTGCATTCAGCTGGGACTCAGAGACTTTGTCTTCTCCATGTACTGTCCATGTCCGCTGTGCCTGCAGCGACAGCAATGACACAGAGCATGAATTCCTTGAAGCCGGCAGTCCGGTATATCCACTGCTGCCCTTTTTCAATGTACCGTCGCACAGTAGATAGAAACTCCCCGGATTACGCAGCTTTGAAGCGCATTCATCATGCAGCACTTCCATGGAGTCCTGCTTGTCCTGTACACGCAGACAGAGCTTGAAACGGCTGTTTGACCAGATCTGTTCGTCAACGATGCCCGCTGGTTTCTGTGTTGCCAGAATCAGGTGCACACCCAGACTTCTGCCTACCCTTGCCAGTGTAATCAGGTCCTTCATGAAATCCGGATGATTCTTCTTCAGTTCAGCGAATTCATCCACAATAATGACCAGTTCGGAAAGATAAGGCAGACCGCAGTCCTGTTCCCACACTTCCTGATACTGATGTATATCCATGACTGCCGTCTGATGGTATTCACCGAGCAATGTAAAGAGTTCTTCCCGTCTGCGGCATTCACTCTGGAAAGAGACCAGTGCCCTTTCGATGATGGAATCATCCAGATCGGTCAGTACACTGCTGATGTGCGGCAGACGGTACTGTCCGCGGGTAAGCATACCGGCAGCGCCCCCGCCTTTGAAATCGATCATCGCAATCTGCAGTTCCCTGGGACTGTAGGAAACGGCGAGGGAAAGAACAAGTGAAATGATCAGTTCCGACTTGCCGCTTCCTGTCATACCGGCAATGAGACCGTGCGGTCCCTGGGCTTTTTCATGCAGATCAAGAATCAACGGCTTACCGTTTTCCTGCAGGCCGATCACTGCCCGGACTGCATCCTTGGCCCGATTGCTGTACCAGTGCTGTTCAATCATTGCTTCTGCAGCGTTTCCGATCCCATACAGATCAAAGAAAGAAGGCGCAGCAGACAGCAGAAGATTATCATTTCCCTGTATACAATACCGGTTCAGCTCTGACAGTACCTGAAGCATATCCTCTTCCTCGGTCTGATCCGGTACAAAGCATGTTTGATCCGCTTCGCAGGACACCCTTCCTGATCCATCGATTACAGCTTCAGTTTCGTAAGGAATCTGTTCTTCATTCACACAGTTTATGGTGATCCCGGGAAACGATGAAGTATCAACGGAATTTCCGAAAGCAAACAGTATACACGGTTCCTTTCGTCCGTCCAGTTCGTTGATCAATGACTGCAGGCTATTGTCATCAGACGCAAACAGCCGCAGGCCGGATCCTTCCCTGCCTAACATAACGTGAGGAATGTGATAGACAAACCTATGATCGGTGAACCATTTCTCATCGGCCGCAATGCAGATTTTCAGTTCGGCCGGACTGTGGAACCAGCAGAGCTGTACAAAGATATACAGTGCGGTTGCCTCATCCAGTACAGCATACTTCCGATGCTCTGTGAGATGGAGAAGATAGAGTGTATCGATAGAAGTGTAATCCAGAAGACGCTGGAGCACCGGATACAGTGAATCTTCTTTTTCGACTTTAAAACGCATTTCATACTTGATCCGGAATTCATGAATGCCATGTCCCAAACGCACCGTCAACCAATCACGATGAAACGGCATACGCTGGTATGGTACGCTGTCCGGAAGTGCATGCAGGTCCGGGAACAACTGCTGTACATGATTGCTGTATTCATGCATGAAGGCATCGGCTTCCTGATACCTTGCTTCAATGTACCGGGAATAGTCTTCCTGCCGTCTCCGCAGCTGCTTCTTTTCCTTGGCTCGCTCATAGATTCTCTGCATAGGTGTCCAGACAAGCGCGCTGATCACCATGACTGCAGGCAGGAGCACCATCGGCAGCATATCCATGATCTGCCTGCCGTTCATCCAGCCTCGGTATACGGATATACTGCCCACCAGCAAAGCAGCTGACGACATGGTCAGTGCCGGTCCAACGCTGAAGATCAAAGGCATTCTGCGGAATACTTCAGCCTGCATCGGTTCGCGGAGCGTTATCTGCAGTTCATCTGTAAGAACAGGATTGCGGTATACAGGACGTACAGTCTGTTTCTGTCCCTGCGGCAGGATACCGTACGGTTCCGGTATTGTATATGTCTGCAGTGATACATAGATATTTGACGGACAATTGACCATGATGAAGTCACTATGAAATACAATGCACAGATTCAGATACTGGAACCGGCTGCCGTTCACAGGCTCCAGTATTGTTTCTTCACCCTTCAGCAGCCGCAGTTTACCATCATCCCGCAGGAGTACATACTCCTGCATGTTGATATCCTGGACATAGATGTCATCTTCTATGGAACTGCCTATCGTTACGCGTTCTGCATACCGGTATTTATGATACGAAAAGTAACCTGTATCATACTGGGAAAAGTACAGGGACAGATTCCTGCCCCCGTACTTTTCATTGATCACAATATGCAGTTGATGTACAGCTTCCCTGTGGGTATCTGTGTACAGATCATGGGGCAGCCGGAGATACCATTTCCCTGCATTGCGGATAAAGGATATCTGTCTGCCAAGCGCATCGAGCCAGACCTTCGTCCCTTTCAGGAATACGATCTGACCATCGGAAGAGTAAACCATCATACCGCAGGACTCCTTACCAAGACAGAGCATTCCACACTGTACCGGCTGTCTGTTGTGCTGATGCGTATCCTTGCACTTCCCGGCTTTCTGCCTGCTATGCGAAGCCCTTCAACGGATACCGTATCCGGATCGAGTGAGAGGACGGTCAGATCATTCATGCTGTATCCTTCCGGCAGTGCGGTGACAGGCAGTTCAATGGATTCCTGCGGATCAATGATCAGACTGTATGAAGAAATCCTGATTCTTTCCGTCTGCGGTGCAGCAGCTTTTTCACCCTGTATTTCTCTGTCACCTCTTGTGCACTCCCGCATGAACATACCATTCTCCATATGCCTCATTCCCGGTGGAAGTATGCTGTCCTGATCCGGTTTCAGAATTGTTCCGCTGTACGAAAAACCCAGCCTGCCGGCCAGTGTTGCCGCAGAATTCAGCTCCAGATCCATAATCCAGCCTGCCATCAAGTCAGCACAGACAAGAAAATCCGGTGTACTGTGCTCATCAAGAATGTCATAGCCTACGTTATTTTCCTGAACAATCGTGTGATTTTTACCTCTGTACAGGTGAATATAAGGCTGTACTTTTGCCTGGATACCGGTCAGTGTCCCGATATCAGCCAGCACAAAGCTGCCCGCATTCAGCCCGAAAAACAGATTGGCTGCAGCCTCGGCCGAAGCCCAGCATTGTCCCTGGCTGTCATTGTTCAGCTCCCGGATCATCCGCATTTTGCCGTTGCGTATTTCCATACCAACGCTGCTGTTCTGTGTCAGTGTGAGTTCAGCCTTTCCATCGGCTTTCAGCGTCAGTTCCAGGCGCAGTGCCAATGTAAGCAATGGTTGGTCGGGAAGCGGTATACGAAGTGTGCAGATAGGAATAACAAGATCTGCAGCTTCACTCTCTTTGAACACAGAGCGGATCGTTCCCAGCAGATCATAAGGGTCCAGTTCGTTCAGATCGCTGTTCAGGTTTCTGGATGCTGTGCCGGTAAAGCTGACTTTTTCCGTAGCAAGACTGTCAATCCGGAAATAGCCTTTCTCGATCTTTCCCTGATCATACTGCCAGTCATATACCGGCTGAACATTGGACAGACGGAACAAGGCATGAAAATGCCGGCCGCTGCTGAATTCTTTCTCAACGCTGACATGTATATCTGAAGATGAGAGGCCCCAATCGATGGTATATCCTTTGTACTCAAAGGAATGCATCAGTGGTGAAGCGATATACAGAGCCGCAAGCTTCGTATGGTCAGGCTCCGTATAAGAACTCTTCATGCGATTGCCGTCGAATGATTCAATGACTTCGGCTTTCGTAAAGTCAATCTTTGAAGTACCGGCGATACGGAAACTGCCGGCAATTTCCTCCGGTTCCGATCTGTGAACTTCTACAGTGATACCCTTTTTATCTTCATTGACACGATCAACGGTGTAATAGGCTCCGTCCTCCTCTATGAGCATACCTGTACTGATCTGCGGTCTGCCCGAGTAATAAGCTGTACCGTTTGGCAGATCGCTGACTGACGGTTTTTCTTCTACCGTATCAGGAATCTCAATACTGTTCTGTACCGGCGGTATGCGCCCGTTGATGTAATCAAGCACGGTTTCCAGCTTAAGCAGACTGTCCTGCCGGTCCATCCATTCGTCCGGCCGGAAACAGGACCGGAAATCCAGATTAAACAGCCCGAACGCGACTGCCTGTTCAATCTGTTCACGGTATGGGCTGTCTGAAATGTCCTTGATCTGCCGCCCGGAAGACTTTGATGTACCCGCCAGGTTCATCAGTGTATAGGCCGCAAAACCCCTGTTCAGCGGTTCATCCGGATCAAGCGGTATATCTGTGCTGACCACATCCCATCCGACTGCGTTCTGTACCGTCTGGTAATAGATGCTGTCCTCTGTGATGTTCATAAAGGCAGCCGGAGCATCATTTTCCGGCAGCCCTGCTCTGCGGCTGATTTCGTACAGCCATTCCCCGTTGCTGATCGTTTCACCATCTTCCCTGCTGCATCCCGTTGATAGCAACAGGATGCTGCAGAGAAATACTGTACAGAAACGATCAGTTCTGCATGCCCGACGCATTGGCATTCAGCGTCGTCTCCAGCGTATCGTAGTCTGTTACGGTACGGTCCAGAAAACGAGCATAGCTATCAATATCTTCTTTCTGGGATTCAAAGCGCAGAGCAAACTGATTGAACCGGGTACGGATGGTCTCCCCGGCTTCCGACATCCAGGAAGAATCCGTGTCGTTCATAAAGCGTTTCATCTGCTGCAGCGAATCATACATGGACTGGTTCAGTGTTCTCAGCAATGCGGCTGTTTCACTGACCTGTTCGAGTGAAATGTTCAAATGGTCCATAAAGTCCTCCTCATCCCTTCAGCTGGTTTGCCTGTGAAGTGATTGTTTCCTGTGTCCTTCGGTATGCACCGGCAGAATTGCGCAGGAATTCAGCGTACTGCGTACAGAGTACGGAAATCTGGTGGAAATCACTTTCGAATGTGTGGATACGGTTCGTAAATGCTTCATTGTCCTTGCCGGACCATCCTGCCTTCATCGTGTCGACAGCATCGAACAGCTGCGTATACAGGCGGCGGTAGTTGTCTGTTTCGCTGTCGATCCGGGCTGCGGTCTGTTCCAGCTGTGCCGGTGTGACGGTAATGACTCTCATGTCTATCAACTCCTTTCACTACCGTTATTCGCACAGTTCATGCAAAGCGCACAAAAAAAACACGGAAATTCTTCCGTGTTGCTTTATCCAAGCAGTGCCTCCAGCCCGTCTGCGTCCAGAATCCGGACGCTGCCCCGTTTCGTCTGGATCAGACCGTCCTTTTCCATTCTGCCCAGCACACGGGAAGTGACTTCCCTGGCGGAGCTGATACTGCGGGCAATATGGTCCTGGGTTGCATTGATCTCCGGATTGTCTGTACGTGAATACTCATCCAGAAGCCAGTTCGCTACCCGCTGGTCCATCCGCAGGAACAGAATCTGCTGCATGGTCCACATAGCGTCGGAGAATCGCTCTGTACTCAGTTCCATGAGATAGCTGTGTACATAGATGTTGCTGCGGTCCATTGAGGATACTGCAGCTGCAGGAAGGATCAGCACTTCTGCATCTGTATCAGCGATCATCAATGTATCAAAAGTGATCTGATTGATGACACAGGACGCTGCCAGAACATCTGCGTCTCCTTCCTGGAGTGTATAGATTGTGATTTCCCTTCCTTCTGCCGACTGCATGGTGACCCGGACGCTTCCTTTCAGAAGACGGATCAGACCAAGGCATTCCGAAGTATGGGAGTGAAGAATATCCCCTTTCCTGTAAGTCCGGGTACTGACTGTAGTCAGGGCCAGATTCTTCTCATCCTCTGTGAGATGAACGAAGAACGGCATCTCCCGGAGAACCGTTTCCGCGTTCATGGATATCTCACTTCTGAAGCATTCTAATCAGGTTTTCCTTCGGCTGTACACCGACAGTGCCGGCCTTGGCTTCCCCGTCCTTGAAGACAATGAAGCTCGGAATGGACATGATGCCGAACTGAGCAGCCAGTTCCTGTTCTTCATCAACGTTGATTTTGCCTACCTTGTAGACATCCGGATACTCTTCCGCAATCTGTGCAACAACCGGAGCCATCATACGGCACGGTCCGCACCATGTTGCCCAGAAATCAATCAGAACAGGTTTATCGCTCTTCAGCACTTCTTCTTCGAAGTTTTCCTTTGTAATCGTAATTTCAGCCATTTTCATTTCCTCCTGCATCCCTTGGATGCGCATGATCATCATAGCAGATCCCTGCAAAGTGTCTGTAACCCGGTCACATTTCCTGCTTGTGGATCTGTGCAATGATTTCTTCGATATGCTGTCCTTCCTTCATCGCGGTATCGATCTCGAAGTTCAGCTCAGGCACGCGTCTGATGGACATCCGTTTGCTCAGTTCCGAACGGATATGTCCCTTTGCCCGTTCCAGCGCCTTCAGACCTGCTTCATTGCGTGCTTCCTTCCCCAGGAAGGAAACATACACAGTAGCGTAGCTATGGTCGCTGGACACCCGGACGTCGGTAATCGTTGCGAAACCGATCTTAGGATCCTTGACTTCAAACTGGATGATGTCACTGATGTTCTTGCGGATCAGTCCTTCAATCCTCTTCTGCTTTACACTGGACATCCTACACCTCCGGTGCGACTTCCTGCTCCTCGTAGGCTTCGATGATGTCGCCGATCTTGAGATCGTTGTAGTTTTCGATCGTCAGACCGCAGTCATAGCCCTGTGTGACTTCTCTGACATCATCCTTGAAGCGCCGCAGAGAGCCCAGTTTTCCTGTATAGATGACAATGCTGTCACGGATCAGGCGGATACCGCAGTGCGCAGTGATTTTGCCGTCCGTAACCATACAGCCGCCGATGGTGCCGACCTTGGACACTTTGTAGATTTCGCGTACCTCTGCCTGACCGATGACGACTTCTGCGTATACCGGCGCAAGCATGCCCCTCATGGCGTTTTCCATCTCTTCGGTTGCTTTGTAGATAATATTGTGCAGACGGATTTCAACGCCCGCTTCCTCTGCCTTCTTGCGGATTACCGCATCCGGCCGGACGTTGAATCCGATGATCATCGCTTTGGACGCATCCGCAAGCATAATATCGGATTCACTGATCGCGCCGGCTGTACTGTGGATGACGTTGATGCGCACACCCTTGACATCCAGCTTTTCCAGCGAGGACTTGACCGCTTCCGCAGATCCCTGTACATCGGCTTTGACGATGACCGGAATCTCCTGGATCTCGCCTGCTTCAATCTCTCTGGACAGGTCTTCCAGGCTCATCGCGCTGGTCTTGCGGCGCATCTGCTCGATCTTCTTGCGTGCTCTCCTGTCTGCGATCGCCCTGGCTTCCTTTTCGTTTTCATAAGCACGGAATGTATCTCCGGCTGCCGGCACATCGTTCAGACCGATGATTTCGACCGGTGTACTCGGACCTGCCGATTTCAGCTCATTACCGTCTTCATCGCTCATACGGCGCACCTTGCCGAAGCAGGTACCGACGACGACCGGCTCACCCTGGTGCAGAGTACCTTTTTGTACCAGAAGAGTTGCGACCGGGCCGCGTCCTTTATCCAGTTTGGCTTCGATGACGGTACCGGTAGCGATCCGGTCCGGATTCGCTTTCAGTTCCTGTACATCCGCCAGTGTCGCAATGGTTTCCAGCAGTTCGATGACGCCCATACCGCTCTTGGCCGATGTTTCGACGAAGATCGTATCGCCGCCCCATTCTTCAGGCATAACATCCAGTTCGGACAGATCGCTCTTAACGCGGTCCGGATTGGCATTGGGCATATCCATCTTGTTGACAGCGACAATCATCGGTACACCGGCAGCCCTGGCATGGTCAATCGCTTCCCTGGTCTGCGGCATGACAGAATCGTCCGCTGCGACAACAATGACAGCGATATCGGTTACTTTGGCACCACGCGCACGCATTGCCGTGAATGCTTCATGGCCCGGGGTATCGATGAAGGTGATCTTCCTTCCGTCGATTTCGACCTGATAGGCACCGATTGCCTGTGTAATGCCGCCGGCTTCTCCGGATGCTACCTTGGTCTTGCGGATGGAATCCAGCAGTGTTGTTTTACCATGATCGACATGTCCCATGATCGTAACAACCGGCGGGCGTTCCTTCAGGCTTTCAGGAAGATCCTCTTCATCATCTTCGAGGCTGTCTTCTTCCTTCTCGGCAACCTTTGTGGGTTCGATATCCCAGGACAGGCAGACTGTCTCGACCATGTCATCGTTCAGCTCGCTGTTGATGGTCACCATGATGCCTTCCATGAAAAGGATCTTGATTACATCACCGGCGGAACGGCCGCACTTCTGCGCAAGCTGGGATACTGTGATTCCGTCCGAATACGTGATTGCATGGATATCCGGCGTCCTGCCCCGGGACATATTGTTCTGGGGCGGACGCGAGTTGTTCCGGTTATTGTTTCTGCGGGACCGGTTCCGGTTCCCGCCGGGTCTTCCGTTGTTTTTAGGCATTCAGCACACCTCCCTTTCCTTGGCCTTGCGGCCTTTTGCTCATGTTCGTTCCTTCTTTCAGCTATTTGACTGCTTTGCGGACTTCATCCCAGAATTCTTCCGGAATGCTGATTTCCAGTGCTTTGGCAAGAATGCCGGATTTCCTGGCTTTTTCCACCGCTTCCGGATCCTTTTTCAGATAAGCGCCTCTCCCATTGGCCTTTCCGGTAGGATCAACCGCTGGAATGCCCTCCGGTGTACGTACAATGCGCAGGAGCTCCTTTTTGGGAAGCTGCTCCCCAGTCGCAACGCACCGCCTCATCGGTATCTTCCTGGGCATCAGTTCATATCCTCGTCATAGTAGTCTTCGTACTCATCGTAGTCGAAGTCGTACATGCTTTCTTCTTCCTCACGCTGCTGAGCTTCGATCTCTTCGAGTTCTTCCTCGGTATAGACCGGCTTCATCAGATCGTCCGTCTTCATCTCCTTGCGGATCTGCTCCTCAAGTTCCTTGTTGTTTACACGGATATCTTCTTCATCGCTCTTGCGCTTGCGGGGGTTCTTCTTTGCCTGCTGCTTCGGTCTTGTGACTTCAGCCAGTTTCTCCAGCGAAGAAACATAATCATTGTTCTGGGCAACTGCTTCCAGATCCACCTTGCGCTTTCTGGCAACCGGTTCCTTGACGGCTTCATCTGTCTCAGGCTCTTCTTCAGGTTCAGCGGGCACTTCTTCCGTTTCCATGGGCTTCTCTGCTTCTGCAGGCAGTTCTTCAGCTTCTGTTGCTTCAGCAGGTTCTTCCTTCGCTTCCTCGTCCGGCGTCATAGCGATCTCTGTACGGATGCGCTCCTTGACGGCTTCCTGCATCTCTTCCGGAATCAGTTCTTCTTCCTCTTCGACAGCGGCCTCAGCAGCCTTCTGCTCAGCCAGAGCAGCCATTGCGGCTTTCCTGCGCTCTTCTGCTTCACGGGCTTCACGCTCCCTCTGCTCGGCTTCTTTGCGGCGCATTTCAAGCTCATGCGCAATTCTGGCTTCTTCCGCTCTGCGTGCCAGTTCATTGAAGTCCAGACCCATTTCATCCAGGTCTTCCCTGGTCTTGATGTCGATCTTCCGGTTGCACAGCTTGACAGCCAGGCGGGCATTCTTGCCGCGGCGTCCGATGGCCAGGCTCAGTTCATCCTTGTCAACCACAACCAGCAGGCTGCGCTCTTCCAGACCGGGGAATACGGCGACGATCTCTGCCGGCGCCAGTGCATTCTTGACGAGCTGCGCAATATCATCGTTCCACAGGAAAATATCGATCTTTTCACCATGAAGCTCTTCAATGATTTCCTGCACACGGCTGCCTCGTTGTCCAATGCAGGAGCCGATCGGATCAATCTCGGGATTGTGGCTCATAACAGCCATCTTGGTTCTGTCACCGGCATCACGGGCAATCGCCTTGATTTCAACGATACCCTGATAGACTTCCGGCACTTCCTTTTCAAACAGGCGCTTGACCAGTACCGGTGTTGCCCGGGATACCAGCACCTGGGAGCCCTTTGTATCCTTTGCGACTTCGGTGATGACGACACGGAGCTGCTGCCCTTCATAGAGACGTTCGCCCGGAATCTGCGCGGATTTGGGCATCATAGCGACCGTCTTGCCCAGATTGACCAGTACAAATTTTTCCTTAACGGACTCGACGACACCGATCACCATATCGTCCAGCTGATCAATATATTCGTTGTATACCGCTACCTTCTCGGCTTCCCGGATCTTCTGGCGGATGACATTCCTGGCCAGTGAGGCAGCAGCACGGGACATCGAAGTGATTTCAATCTTCCGTCTGACCGTATCACCTGCCTTGGCTTCCGGGTTGTAGACAACAGCATCCTCCGGTGCCATTTCCAGTTCATCATCGGTTACATCATCCACAACCTGATAGACCTGGTAGATATCAATGGTTTCGTTCTTTTCATTGATTTCCGCTTCAATATTGATGTCACTCAGTTCAGCGTCTTTCTTGTAGGCCTTGCACATCGCTTCCTTCAGCGCGTCCAGGACGACTTCTTCCGGAATCCTGCGCTCTGTTTCTATTGCATCGAGCGCGGCAAGCATATCCTTGTATTTCAGTTCCACAGCAATCACTCTCCTCTACAGCCTGACGGCCAGCCGGAGGTAATCAATGTCTTCCTCCGGAATCTCTGTTTCCTTCTGTGCCGCTTTATCACGGTAACGGAAGTGCAGGACACCATCCTCATATTTCACTACGGTGCCGTACCACTCCAGTTTTTTGTTGATGGGATGCTTCAGACGGACAAACACATAGGGTTCATCCATCTTTGCCAGTTCGGACGGATCTCTGATCTCCCGTTCTGCACCGGGGCTGCATACTTCCAGCATATAACTTGTCTGCAGCTCTTCCGCGCTGTCAAGCACTTCAGAAAGCCTGTCACTGACCAGTGCGCAGGTATCCAGATCCATACTGCCGTCTTCATGCATGATCGAGACTTCCAGTGTACGTTCCTTGCCGGTTCCCTGCCATTTGATGTCGTAGAGAATGACATTGCATTCCTCGAGCACAGGGAGGCACAGTTCCTTCAAACGTTTGATCGATTCCATATTCCTCCATAAATGAAGGAGTGCTTCCGCACTCCCTTGACACGTAGAATATAAATGATTCTGAGTCACTTTGCAAGCAATTTCAGAACAAAGACAGCTGATTGAGCTCCTGAAGGTCACCTACACTGCCCATCTGTTCTAGTTTCTTCAGCATCGCTGCAGAAAGCTGTGTACGCTTCAGTACATCTTCCTTGGAGAGGAACGGCCCGGCATTGCGCGCCTCGACGATGCTTCTGGCTACGTTGGCACCCAGACCGTCCACAACCGTAAACGGCGGAATGATCACGTGATCGTCTTCTTCATCCACTTTGAAGATGCCGGCATCGCTCTTGTACAGATCCACATTGGCGATGCGGAAGCCGCGGGCATAGAGCTCTTCACAGACTTCCAGTGTATTGTACAGAGCCCTTTCCTTGTTGGTTGCGGCATTCGGCGCAAAACGGTTATTCATGCGCTCACTGATGTCCGTCATACGCTGACGTATGGGATCCAGTCCGCGGGTCATCGTTTCAATCTCGTACGCATCGCAGCGCAGGGACAGATACTGTATGTAGAAGTTCTGCGGTTCATGGACCTTGTACCAGGCAATGCGTACGGCCATCATGACATATGCGACTGCATGCGCCTTCGGGAACATGTACTTGATCTTCTTGCATGACTCGATGTACCAGTCCGGAACCTGATGTTCCTTCATCAGGGTTTCCTGTTCTTCCTTCAGTCCTCTGCCTTTCCGTACATCTTCCATAATGCGGAATGCATCATTCAGCACGAGTCCCTTTTCCATCAGGTAGGTCATGATATCATCACGGCAGGCAATGACTTCATCCAGAGGATGCCCCTGTTTGATCAGTACCTCTGCGTTTCCTGCCCAGACATCGGTTCCATGAGACAGACCGGATATCATCACCAGTTCCGAAAAGAGCTTCGGACGGGTATCCTCCAGTGTTCTTCTGGTAATCTTTGTGCCGAATTCCGGCAGACCGAGCGCACCGGTCTCCTTATGATAGATTCTGGGATCTGCCTTCAGCGCATCATCACTGTAGAACAGGCTGAGCGTCTCCGGGTCATTCATCGGAATGTCCTGCGGCTTTACATCGGATATTCTCTGCAGAAGGCGCATGGCTGTAGGGTCAACATGTCCGAGAATATCGAACTTCAGTACATTGTCATGAATATCATGGAAATCATAGTGAGTTGTTTTCCACTCTGAATTCGGATCGTTGGCAGGATACTGGACCGGCGTGAAGTCCTCTGCTTCGTATTCTTCGGGGATGATGATGATTCCGCCGGGGTGCTGCCCGGTCGTACGTTTGACCTCCTGGCATCCCTGCGCCAGATAGTCGCGCATGACACGCCGCATATCGGTGATGCCCATCTTCTCACAGTAGCCGGAAACATAGCCGTACGCTGTTTTCTCCTGGATCGTACCGATCGTGCCGGCACGGTAGGCATGCGCTTCACCGAAGACATCTCTGATGAAGGCATGGGCTTTTGCCTGGTATTCATTGGAGAAGTTCAGGTCGATATCCGGTGTTTTCCCCTTGGTCAGGAACGTCTGGAACGGAATGTTCTGTCCGTCACCCTTCATCACATGACCGCATTCAGGACAAACCTTATCAGGAAGATCATAGCCGGACTTCACTTTCGGATCGTCAAAGAACTCGGTATGGTGGCAGTGCGGGCAGCGGTAATGCGGGATCAGCGGGTTGACTTCCGTGATTCCGGCCATTGTAGCTGTAAATGAAGAACCGACGGATCCTCTGGAACCGACCATGTAGCCATCATCATTCGACTTCTTTACGAGCAGATGAGCAATGTAGTAATGCACACCGAAGCCATCGTTGATGATAATATCCAGTTCCTGTTTCAGACGGTTCTCAACGATTTCCGGCAGTTTTCCTTTGTACTCGTACATGCTGCGGGCTGTACCGTAGCAGATGCTGCGAAGTTTTTCATCCGAGCCTTCGATCATCGGCGGGAACGTACCGGCAGGTACCGGCCGGATTTCTTCCAGCTGATCAAAGATCCTGTGAGGTTCCTCAATGACCATACGATGAACCAGTTCATCATCATTGAGCCAGCGGAATTCATCCAGCATCTCATCGGTCAGCCGGATATGCTGATCCGGATTTTTCGTTTTCTGCCGAAGCATGTCATCACGGATGTACAGAGGGTGCGGGACACCGCCGACCCCCTGGCTCATGATGTAGACATCGCGGAAGATCTTCTGCTTCGGACTGCAGTAATGCGCATCGCTGTCCGCTACAACAGGAATGCCCAGTTTCTGTGCCGTCTGGATGATTCTGCGGATTACCATCTTCAGTCTGTCCAGGCTCGGTACATTCTGCAGGGCAACAAACGTGGAATACACACTCAGCGGCTGGATTTCCACATAGTCGTACCAGGACATCGCAGTTTCCAGACGGGCATCGTCTGCGTTGCAGGCCAGCTCAAACACTTCATTGTTCTGGCAGGAAGTGCCGATGAGCAGGTTCTCCCTTACTTTCTCAACGGAACTGCGCAGTACGCGCGGTTCTGCGGTTACTTCCCCGGTATCCTTGGAAGCACCCTTCGACACTACATACAGTGTCCTGGTATTGGATTCACTGACCAGACGGTACAGATCCTTCAGACCCTGTGCATTTTTCGCCAGCAGTACAGTATGGGAACGGCGTACTTTCCGGTAGGCGTTCTCATCCTGCACCATCCACTGCAGATCATTGAGCGTCCGTACACCCTTTGTCTGCGCATCGCGCAGCAGGCTCTGGAATACACTGGCCAGCGTTTCAGCATCGTAGTCAGCCCGGTGCGCTACTTCTTCATCGTAGGATATACCGTAGTTGCGGGCGATATTGCCCAGACGGTACGCCCTTCTTTCTGTAAGAAGCGCTCTGGACAGATCCAGTGTATCGATGACAGGATTCTTCAGTTCCGGATACCCTGCCCTCCTGAGCTCTTCATTCAGGAAGTAGTAGTCAAAGGATGCATTGTGCGCTACCAGTACCGCATCACCGATCCACTCGACGATCTCCTTAGCGGCTTCAGCAAAGGGCTTCGCATTGCGGACCATATCATTGGTGATCTTCGTCTTGCCGGTGATGTAGGCAGGAATGGGCTGCGGCGGCTTTATGAACATCTGGATGCGCTGAGGGGTCATTCCGTTGGAAACCTTGACCGCACCGAATTCAATAATGGAATCATACTTGCAGGACAGTCCGGTCGTTTCCAGGTCGTAGACAACATATTCCAGATCATTGATGTCCTGATCCGTACTGTTGTAGACGATGTTCAGATGATCATTGGCCAGGTTGACCTCACAGCCAAGCCCGACTTTGAACCGGCGTTCCGGGTGTTTCTTGTTCAGTGAAGCTGCGGCATTGAATGCTTTTACAAAGCTCTGGACGTCCGCATGGTCTGTAATGACAATGCCATCATGGCCCAGTCCGTACGCATACTCCACGATATCGGAGGCGCTGCACACACCGTCCATCTCACTCATATTTGTATGTGCATGAAGCTCTATCCGCTTCTCAGGCGCTTCATCGAATACAGTCTGAGGAGGCAGGATCTCTACTTCCTCTGCATTGAAGACCAGATCCTTGGCATACGTATCATAGGAAACGGACCCGTAGAAACGGCACCAGTCACCGTTCTTGACTTTGCTGAGTTCTTCCAGGGGGCAGTCATTGCCTTCAAACCGTTTGACCGTAACGGCATCATGTCCATCATAGACGTACAAGGACTGGATCGTTTTGCCGGTTGCCCGGATCACGAAGTTGTCCGGATCCTTGAAGACTTCTCCCTCAAACTGGACATCGCGCATCTGATCCGTGATGTCCGACAATGTAATCTCTGCGTACCTGTCACGCCGGCCTTTGCCGCGGTGCTTGCGTCTTGCGGGCTGCGGTGCTTTTACTGCTGCAGGCTTGGGCATCTCGACACTGCGGACTTCAATCGTTTCTGTTTCATGCTTCTCGGCACTCATATGCCATCCGGCAAAACCGTAATCCGCCAATGCTGCAGACAGCTGTTCGACTGCAGCCGACGCTGCCGCAAGGGAAGCGTCATCATCGTACAGGAAAACGATTCTGCGCTCTTCCTGCTCAAAGCGGATCGGTGCACTGATGAAAGAATGCAGTGCATCCTCTGCAGTACAGCAGTATTCAATGTACTTGGCAGCTTCCGTCTGCGACCGGCACGGTTCCGTACTCTCAAAACAGACCACAGCGTCCGTCTTCAGCTTTTCCTGCAGCGACTGCTGCAGTTCCAGTGTAGCTTCCAGTGCCGGAAACACCGGAACACGAAGCCTAAAGACAGCACGGTTCTCTTTATGAAAGAAACGTACAGCCAGGATCTCCGCTTGTTCATATCCTTCGGAGGGAAGGACAATATCGCTTAAAATGACACTCATAGTATGACTCCGTTGGTTTAAAAACAACTGTTCTCACAGTTGTTACGAACTTACCTGTTCAGGAAGTTCTTCAGCATTTTCTTTGCCGATCTGGCAGCCATGTTGATCAGTTCGGTTTCCAGCTTTCTCTGGGCCTTCTTGCTCATACGGTCGCTCCACGACTGTTCACTGGCTTTTCTCTTCGCTTCTTCCCGAGCCTGGCGTTCTGCTTCCTTGGCCTCGGCCTTCTCGCGCGCTTCCGCTTCTTTCTGCTCCTGCTCTACCCGTATTTCATCTGCCCGGATATCGTCGATGATCTCATAGGCGCTGTCCGGATCGATGGTCTTCTCATAGATGCCGTAGATGGAATCGTTGTTGATGCACCTTTCCACCAAAGCCTTGTCCGCAATATTCATACTGCTTCGGGGCGGCAGAATCTTTGTCTTTTCAACAATCGTCGGAGCACCGTCATCTCCGAGCACGGATACAAGTGCCGTTCCTGTCTTCATGTTGGAAATCGCCTCTGCAGCATCCAGTTCGGGATTCTGGCGGAAGCTTTCCGCCGCAAGCTTAGCAGCCTTGATCTCGGACGGTGTATAG
This sequence comes from Solobacterium sp., assembly GCA_016291725.1. Taxonomy (GTDB): domain Bacteria; phylum Bacillota_I; class Bacilli_A; order Erysipelotrichales; family Erysipelotrichaceae; genus Bulleidia. The sequence goes on along the minus strand of JAEEYJ010000196.1, from coordinate 5,219 downwards.
GCACGCAGTGAATGCTGGATCCGGTTGCTCAGCTGTCCCAGTACATCGGACGGGATATCGCTGGGAACCTGGGTGCAGAAGAATACACCGACACCCTTGGAACGGATCAGCTTCACGGTCTGTGAGATCTTCTGCAGAAGCTGTTTCGGAGCATCCTGGAACAGCAGATGCGCTTCGTCGAAGAAGAACACAAGTTTCGGTTTGTCCAGATCACCGACTTCCGGCAGATTTTCATACAGTTCATTGAGCATCCAGAACAGGAACATGGAATACAGTGCTGGATGCTGGAACAGTTGATCACATTCAATGATGTTCATGACACCCTGGCCGCCTTCTCTGGCAATCCAGTCATCAATGTTCAATGCCGGAAGACCGAAGAACAGATTGCCTCCCTGTTCCTCCAGTACCAGAAGCTTTCTCTGAATGGCACCGACGCTCTGCTTGGATACATTGCCGTACTGGCCGGACAGTTCCTTTGACTTTTCATAGACGTAGTTCGTCATTGCCTGGAGATCCTTCAGGTCATAGATGGCCAGATCCATATCCCTGGCAACCCGGAAAATGATATTGAGGATCCCTTCCTGAGCTTCCGTCAGATCCATGATCCTGCTCAGCAGAAGCGGACCCATCTCCTGCATAACGGCACGGATAGGATGTCCTTCTGTCTGGTATACATCAAAGAAATGAACACGGTACTTCCGGGTCTCGTAGTCTTCGATGCCCATGGATTCCAGACGTCCCTGGATCCCATCAGCATCACCGGGAACGATCATGCCGGACAGGTCACCCTTTATGTCCGCAATGACTGTCGGTACACCGATCTCTGCCAATGATTCCGCTATGACTTTCAGTGTAACGGTTTTACCTGTACCGGATGCGCCGGCAATCAGCCCATGCCGGTTCATCTGCTTCGGATACATGAAGATTTCCTTGTCTCCTGCTTTGCCGATCAGAATCTTTTCATCTTTGATCATACGAATTCTCCCTATCTTACCATTTTATGAAACGCGTCCTTGGCCGCATTCTGTTCTGCTTCCTTCTTGCTGGAGCCGCTTCCTGTACCCAGCACCAGATCATCTACGACGACATTCATTATGAATGTTGGTGCATTGGACGGCCCGGTTTCGCTGACGAGACGGTATTTAACCGTTCTTCTGTCATCTGCCTGTACATACTCCTGCAGCTTTGTCTTGTAGTCCATCACCAGAGCGACGGACTGCGGCGCGGTCAGATACGGCTCGAATACTTCATCGAGTATATTCTCGACAGCCGTCATGCCCTGATCCAGATACAGCGCACCCAGGAAGGCCTCGAACATATCCGCAATGATCGCGTCCTTATTGCGGCCGCCGGTCTTCTCTTCTCCGCTTCCAAGCATCAGGTACCGGTTCAGCTTCAGGTTCCTGCCGTACATAGCCAGCGACTTCTCGCATACCAGCTGTGCACGCAGCCGGCTCATCTTCCCTTCCGGCAGCGGCGGCTGCAATGCATAGATCCGGTCACTGCTGTACAGCTGCAGAACAGCGTCCCCCATGAATTCCAGCCGTTCATTGTCATGATGCTTCCGGTGCTCATTGGCATAGGAAGAGTGCATGAAAGCCTGCCGGACCAGTTCCGGGTCCTGTACATTGATTCCTCTGTTTTTCAGCCAGGTTATAATCTCCATACAATCAGTCTATATAGGCAGCGTTCCTGCTGTTCTCTGCCATGACCAGCGTGATCAGTGCTCTGCATGCAGGATCATCGCGGTGTTCAACGATTTCCGATGCGTCCCTGCGTGCGGTATTGATGATACCGGTATCCTCTACAAGATTCCCGAGCGTAATGCCCGGCAGGCCGCTCTGCCTCGTTCCAAGTATATCACCTGGTCCCCTGAGCCGTAAATCTTCATAAGCGATCCGGAAACCATCCGTTGTGGATGCCAGAATACGCAGACGCTCCAGAGCGCCTTCGTCTTCCGTATCCGTCAGGAGCCAGCATCTGCCCTGCGTACTGCCGCGCTGTACCCTGCCGCGGAGCTGATGGATCTGGCTCATGCCGAAGCGATCGGCATCATAGATGATCATACCGGTAGCGTTGACGACGTTGACACCGACTTCCACGACTGTCGTGGATACCAGAACCTGGATCCGGTTATCCTGGAAATCATTCATGACGGACTGCTTCAGTGCACTGTTCATCTGACCGTGCAGGATTCCGACCGCAGCCCGTCCGGCAAACAGCTTTGACAGTGCATTTCCTGCATCTACAACATTTCTTGCATCGTAGTCCGGACTGTCCTCCAGTGCAGCGCATACAACATACAGCTGCTGGCCTCTCTCGATCAACTCGTTGACTTCCGGCAGAACACTGCGGAAACTGTTCTCTTCGATCAGTTTTGTGATGACCGGCATCCTGCCCGGCGGCATGGTCTCGATCGTACTGATATCCATATCTCCGTAGATCGTACCGGCAAGTGTCCGCGGAATCGGTGTAGCGCTCATCAGCAGGAAATCAACCTGCGTACCTTTATCCCGCAGTTTCCTGCGCTGCTCTACACCGAAACGCTGCTGTTCGTCTGCAATGACCAGGCCGAGCTTTTGGAATTCAACATCGTCCTGGAGAATGCTGTGCGTTCCGATCAGGATATCGGTCTTTCCTGCTGCAATATCATCAATGATCTCCTGCCATACACTGCTCTTCAGTCCGGAATGCAGCAGGCGTACATGAATGCCGTACGGCATCAGAAGTGTACTGACAGCCATATAATGCTGTACCGCAAGAATCTCTGTAGGCGCCAGCAGAGCACTTTGATATCCAGCGGTCCAGGCAGCGTACAGTGCCGCTTCCGCCACGAGTGTCTTGCCGCAGCCGACATCTCCCTGCACCAGTCTGTACATCGCTCTGCCGGATGACATATCGGACACGATCTCATCAATGGTGCGCTGCTGGTCCGCAGTCGGTGCATACGGCAGGCTTCTCAGCAGTTCCTCAACCTTTTCTTTATCAATCCGCTTGGGCTCCTTGGCATTCTCATTCAGCATGGACAGGGAAGACAGTTTCACTGCGGTAAAGAACTTCAGGAATTCTTCGTACTTCAGGGTACGCAGTGCAGATGCTACATCGTCCTGTGAAGACGGGAAATGGATTCTGTTCAATGCATCCTGCCGGTGAAGCAGACGATAGCGCATCACCAGCTCCTGAGGCACCACATCCAGGATGTCCGGACAGTTGTCCATTGTCTTCCGGATACATTCACGGATGGTTCTCTGCGGAATGCCTGCTTTTGTAGAGTATACGGGTGTAACCGCAGGGACTTCAGCTATCGGCTTTTCTGTATAACCGGTAGCGGTAACCTGCCCCTTTCCTTTGTATATACCGGTAATGGTTATAATTCGGTTCATAGCCAGACGGTTCGTCCAGGGCCGGTTGAATACAGTTACATGCAGATAGGTGCCGAATGCCAGTACTTCAAACCGGCTGACTGTCTTTTTGCCGGCATAGCGCCACGAATTCACCCGTGACACTACTTCACCCTCAAAGGAAACACGGTCATTGATCCGCCAGTCATCATACGGACGTACATTGAGCGTTTCATAGCGTATGGGATAATAGGTCAGCAGATCCTCCACAGTGAAAACACCGAGGCTGTGAAGGACCTCAATGCGGTGCTTTGTCAGTTTCAGCTGCTTGTCCGTCAGTTCCATACTCTTCGATACAGAAAAGCAGCCGGGCGGTTAGCAGATGCCCGGCTGCCTCTGTCTCCTCTTACTCTACGCCGATCAGGAAACTGTAGACCGGCTGGGCACCCTTCTGTACATCGATGTCGACTTCGTAGTTCTTTTCAACGAATTCACGTACACGCTCGCAGTCTTCATCCGTAGCGTCCTTGCCCTGGATCAGGGTAACTACAGCTGAATCCTCATCACACATCTCACGGATCAGACGGCAGGCTGCCTTGACCATATCCCTGTGCGTCAGAACGATGTCTCCGTCCAGGATTCCCATGTAGTCGCCCCTCTTGATCCGGCGGCCTTCCACTGTTGTATCCTTGATGGCATACGTGACAGATCCGCTCTTTACCGCACGGATGGCTTCCTTCATCGCATCAGTGTTTTCTTCGACGGAATACTCCGGATCAAAGCTGATGCAGGCAGAGAGACCCTGCGGGATGGAACGGGTTTCCAGAACAATGATGTTCTTGTCCTGGATGACGCCTGCAGCCTGTTTCGCGGCCATGATGATATTGCCGTTGTTGGGCAGGATAAATATGTTCCTCGCATTGATCATGCCCGCAGCAGCCACGAAATCCTCTGTAGAAGGATTCATCGTCTGGCCGCCGGAAACAACCACATCCGCACGGTAGTCACGGAACAGCTTCTTCAGCCCGTCGCCTGCAGCTACAGCTATGATGCCGAACTCCTTTTCCTCAGCCGGAACCGGTTCATCAATGATGGAAGGATGTCTTTCCTCATTGTTGTTGTCTATCTGGATCCTGGTGAATTCACCATAGCGCTGCGCAAAGGTCAGTACTTCACCGGGTGTCATTGTGCTGACACGGCATTTTACAATATCGTCTTCCTGTACAAGACGGATATCTGTACCAAGACGGCCCAGCGAATTGCGGAACCTGTCCTCTCGGTACAGATGCTTGCCCTGGCTGCTCAGCCTCAGAATGAATTCTTGGGTATAACCTGACTCTGCTTTGCGAACTTCCTGCGAACGAACATTCTCACCGACGGTGACCGGCGCACCTTGCAGGAACGCGCGGAATCCATCAAAGACCGTAAGCAGTCCGCTTCCACCGGAATCCACTACACGGGCTTCCTTCAGCACCGGCAGCAGATCAGGTGTTCTGTCCAGGGATGCCTTGGCCTCTTTGCAGAGAATATCCATGTATTCATCCAGCTTGGCTTCCGGATGATCTTCCAGCCATACAGACGCAAATTCCGCAGACTCACGTACGACGGTCAGGATTGTGCCTTCCACCGGGCGCATGACCGCTTTGTATGCCTGTTTGGAACCGCTCAGCATGCAGGCGCTGAACGCAGCTGCATCCAGTTCTTCCTGATCGCCGACTGCAGCGCTGAAGCCGCGGAAAATCTGCGACAGGATAACACCGCTGTTTCCTCTGGCACCCATCAGCATTCCTCTGGAAAGTGTCTTGGCAACCAGCGGTAGCTGTTCACTGCCGGACTTGGTCACTTCACTGATTCCATTGTTGAATGTCAGGGACATGT
>JAEEYJ010000195.1 GCA_016291725.1 Solobacterium sp. | reverse complement strand
GAGGGGTCAAGGGTTCGAATCCCCTAGCCTCCACTGCATAGAAAAAGCTCTGTTGGATAGACAGAGCTTTTCTTATGCCTAAGGTCAGTAGATGCCGACGCTTTCCCATTGATCCGCGTCACCGAGGTATTCCGACCGGTACTGGGGCCACCCTTCCGAGTAGTCATAGTACTGTGACCGGATGTATTCCAGGCCGTACACTGCCAGAATGACCTGCTGGGCAGTCAGATGGATCGTCTGTTCAATGTCGCCGTTGTACTTGGATGTCCATGCCCGGGTGTAGTGGAACGGGTACTCCAGGGAATCGTCATCGGTCCGGAATTCAGCCAGCGATCCACCGCCGCCTCCCCACCGGTTTCCGAGGGAGTCTGTGTAGTATGCCAGTTTCTGCATCCGGATCGCGCAGAGATTCATCCGTTCCTCCGGGTCTCCGAAGGTATCCCAGTCCAGGGCCTGGATATAGAGATCTCTCGCCCGGTACGCACTCTCATGTTCATCAATGGTCAGCCAGAATACACCGGTCTCATACAGAGCAGGAGAGTCCGCCATCGTTTTCAGCAGGCCGTCATAGCCAGGCTGGGAGGCAATGATCTCACTGTCATACCGGAAGAAGCCCAGGTCCTCGGCACAGCGGTAATACTCGAAGAAGCCGTCTTCGCCGATGTAGTCATTGATATTCGTCCTGAGCTTTACGGCATAGCCGTTGCCCAAAGCGTAGATGTACTGACCGTCCAGGTCAACCAGGGTATCATAGGAATCTTCGGAGGCTTCCGGAAAAGGAACGGAAGAGGAGCTTCCGGAACCGGAAGACGGCTCTCCGCATCCTGACAGGAATACACAGAAAGCAGTAAGGCCAAGCAGCGAATGCAGTACTTTCTTCATGTCCGGACTAGGCCTTCTTTTTCTTTGCGGTTTCTTCCTCGATCAGGGACAGTGCACCGTAGAGGATGGAATCATCGCCCAGGGCTGCCAGCTTCAGCTCTACCGTATCCCGGATGGACGGCATGCAGTATCTGTCCACTTCCTTCAGGATCTTCTCCAGGAAGACCGGTCCGCAGGCTTCGATGACGCCGCCGCCGTAGACGACAATGTCCGGGCTGAAGATATTGATCATACTGCCGGTCGCAACCGCCAGATAATGGCAGGAACGTTCCACAGCCTCCACGGCGACCGCGTCGTTTGCCTGAAGGGCTTTCTTCAGTTTCTTGCTGCGGAAGGTACCGTTCTCAAAGCAGCCTTCCATCATGGTCTCGCGGCCGCGGAAGATCTGCTGCAGCATGTATGATGTCATGCCCCGCTTGGAGGAGTAGATCTCCAGGCAGCCTCTCTGGCCGCAGGAGCACAGCGGTCCTTCGGGGTCCAGGACCATATGGCCCAGTTCGGCGCCTTTGAACAGATTGCCGGTGTACAGATTATCGTCGAGGATCAGACCGCCGCCCATGCCGGTGCCGACGAAGAAGCCGACGACATTGTGATAGCCTTTGGCAGCACCGTAGTGGTATTCGCCCAGCACGCCGATATTGACATCATTGCCGATATAGAACGGGATGCCGAAGGCTTTCTCTACAGCTGCGCGGATATCGTAGTTCTTCCATGGGAGATTCGGGGAGAACAGGACAATGCCCTCTCCCTGGTTGATGACACCGGGTGCGCCCGCCGCAATGGCGCGGATTTCGCTCTTCTTGATGCCGGACTTGTCGATCATCTCCTTGACAACCCGGAGAATGACTTCTTCTACGTTCTCGGTGGATTCACCGCCTTCCTTTGTCTTCTTCTTCAAACGGTAAATGATCTTTTTGTTCTCATCAAAGATGGCGCCAAGTACTTTCGTGCCGCCGATGTCGAGACAGATATCGTATTTTTTAGCCATATTCTTTTCCTCACTGAGCAGTGCTTTGATTTTATTGTAGGAGTTGTCCGATTCCGGCGTCAATGCTTGCATCGTGTTTCTGTATAATGAAAATGACAGAAGAAGGACAGGCATATGAGTGAACTGGAATCATTGGTACAGGAGATCAACCGCACCGTTCTGGCGGTGATGGAGAAGGACGAAGAAAAGGAAACCGTGGATGATCATTCCGCGTATACAGCGCTGCACATGGTACAGAATCTCACATACAGGAAGAGCGAGGATGTGCTGGCCGGCTGCGTCTGCTTCAATCTGCTGAATACCTACGTCAAGCAGAAGGAGGCGGAGTTCGGCTACTTCTTCAAGCACTACATCGTCCGGCTGACGGACTATATGCAGGAGCAGACGGATCCTTGCCTGCGCTACGGGTGCTATGAAGACAACGGGCAGAAGCTGCTGATCGTGGAGTTCTGCGGCCTGCACCAGTTCAGTTTCCATGGAATCGAAACGAATGAAGCGATGATGGAGAAAGCAGTGGACGGTCTGGTGTGGAACGGCATCCGCAACCAGAAAGCCGCCATGAGCATCTATGCCTTCCTGCCGCGGATTATGGCACTTGGTTCGGATCCCGGTCTGCTGGCAGAAGCGGAAGCCCTCGCTTCCGAACGGGAGCGCCTGAAGATCTCGGAAGGGTATTTCCGGTACCTGGAGCATAAGACCTACTACCGCATTGCCGGTACGGGAAATACAACCAAGCCTGCCCTGGTGCTCCTGCACGGCGGTCCGGGATCTACCCACAATTACTTTGAAGTCCTGGACCGTCTGGCGGATACAGACCGGCAGATCATTATGTACGACCAGATCGGCTGCGGCAGGTCCTGGCTGGAAAACAGAAAGGATCTCTGGAACATGGAGACCTGGACCGGGGAGCTCAGGGCTCTCCTGGAACATCTGAACATTAAGGAGTGCCACCTGCTCGGGCAGTCCTGGGGCGGGATGCTGGCGCTGCACTGGCTGCTGGCGGAGAAGCCGGCGAATGTACGTTCGGTGATTCTCTCCAGTACGCTTCCCTCTGCGGCATTGTGGTCGGCAGAACTGCACCGGATGATCAAGGACCTGCCTGCTGAAGAACAGGAAGCCATCCGTGCGGCAGAGGAAAGCGGAAACTACACGGATCCTGCGTATCTTGCGGCCAATGAGCACTTCATGGCGCTGCATTCCTTCACAATGCCGGATAATGCCCCGGAATGCATACGCCGGAAGAAACGCTTCGGCACTGAGGCCTATGAAACAGCCTGGGGTCCCAATGAATATACACCGTCCGGGACATTGAAGGACTTTGATGTTACGGACCGTCTCGGAGAAATCAATGTGCCGGCCCTGGTCATTTCCGGCACCGAGGATCTGTGTACGCCGTTGATTGCCCGGACACTGCGCGACGGGATTCCCGGTGCGCGGTGGGAACTGTTCGAGGGATGCCGGCATATGGCGTTCGTGGAGGAGACGGACCGTTACTGCGCTCTATTGGAAGAGTGGATGAAGGAACACGATCAGGCAGAATAAAACCATGGGGGAATCTCCTCCATGGTTTTTTTATACAAACATTTCCTTCCTGAGCTGCATCGCTTCGATCCGCTCACCGTATCTCTGCAGCACCGGTGTGAGATCCAGCGGCTGGGTCATCGGCGGGAACGAGTCATCGTAGTGATCCAG
>JAEEYJ010000194.1 GCA_016291725.1 Solobacterium sp. | reverse complement strand
TGGTATCAGGAAACGCAGGACAACGAAGATCTCAAGGCTGTCCAGACTGTACTTGACAATGATCATTACGGCTTGAAGAAACCGAAGGAAAGGATCATGGAATACCTGGCGGTAAAGCAGATGACAAACAGTCTCAACGCGCCGATCATATGCCTCGTCGGTCCTCCCGGTGTCGGCAAAACTTCATTGGCCAGATCGGTTGCCGGTGCACTGAACCGCAAGTTCGTCAAAATGAGCCTGGGCGGCGTACGCGACGAAGCAGAGATCCGTGGACACAGGAGGACCTATCTGGGATCCATGCCGGGCAGGGTCATCCAGGGTATGAAGCGCGCCGGTGTAATCAATCCGGTGTTCCTCATCGATGAAATCGATAAACTCGGTTATGACTACAAGGGTGATCCTTCCAGTGCTCTGCTGGAGGTACTGGACCCTGAACAGAACAAACTGTTCAGCGACCACTACCTGGAAGAACCGTATGATCTCTCCAAAGTACTGTTCATCGCTACAGCGAACTATCTGGACAATGTACCGATGCCGCTGCGCGACCGTCTGGAGATCATTGAGCTGCCTTCCTACACAGAAGTCGACAAACTGCACATCGCCAAGGAACATCTCATTGCGAAGCAGGTCCAGGCCAATGGTCTTACTACTGCCCAGTTCCGTCTGCGCGACAAGGAAATCATCTATCTGATCCGCTATTATACAAGGGAAGCGGGTGTCAGACAGCTGGAGCGTCTGATCGGATCCCTTTGCCGCAAAACCGTTCTCCGGATCCTGAACGACAACAAAAAGTCTGTCACGATCACGAAGAAGCTCATCAATGAATGGCTCGGCAAAGAGCTTTATGAGCACGGCCGTAAGGAGAAGAAGGATCAGGTCGGTGTCGTAACCGGCCTGGCCTATACTTCCTTCGGCGGTGATATTCTCAACATTGAAGTGAACAGCTTCGATGGAAAGGGTGGACTGATCCTGACAGGACAACTGGGTGATGTTATGAAAGAATCCGCGCAGATCGCACTGGATTTCGTCAAATCACACGCCAAGGAATACGGAATCGATCCGAAGTTCTTTACGACGCATGATATTCATATCCATGTACCTGAAGGGGCTGTACCCAAGGATGGACCGTCTGCCGGTGTGACGCTTACAACCGCACTGGTCAGTGCACTGTCCGGTACGCCGGTCCACTCTGATCTCGCTATGACCGGTGAAGTTACACTGCGCGGCAATGTACTGCCGATCGGCGGTCTGCGCGAGAAGAGCCTCGCAGCCAACCGTGCCGGCATCACCCGGATCCTGATCCCGAAGGCCAATCTCCGGGATACAGACGATATTCCGGACGCGGTAAAGGAGCAGCTGCAGATCATTCCTGTAGAAACCATGACGCAGGTGCTGAAAGAGGCTCTGGTACGCTGATGGAATACCATGAGGCGGAATACATCACTTCAGCACTGACGCCTGCACAATGGCCTGAAACGGGCTTGCCGGAGATTGTGTTTTCCGGCCGGTCCAATGCAGGCAAGAGCAGTCTGATCAACGCACTGGTCAACCGGAACAATCTGGCCTACAGGGGGAAAACACCCGGCAAAACCCGGATGCTGAATTTCTTCCGGATTGATGAACGGGTTGTCTTTGCGGATGCACCGGGATACGGCTATGCCAAAGGCGGCAGCATGACGGCTGAGCTGTTCGGAGAGATCATGGAACCGTATTTCAGGAACCGCAGGAACCTGAAGGCAATGGTGATCGTTCTGGATATCCGCAGGCTCCCGAACCAGGATGACTGCATCATGGTGGATTACGCACGCAGTGCGCACATCGCAGTGGTCGCAGTTTGCACCAAGAGCGACAAGATCAGCCGCAGCCAGCAGCTGCAGCAGATCAAAAAGATCTCCGGCACACTGGGAATCAGTACGGCACAGTGCTGTGTCTGTTCATCACTTAAGAAAACCGGACTGGTGGAGGTCTGGGATCAGATCGACAGAGTCATTCAATGAGGACCTTGTACAAGGTCCTCTTTTACTGTTCATTGTGCAGTCAGGTTCTGAATATGGTAAAATCCACGTATGAAAAAGATTTTTATTGCGGCCGGAGGCACAGGAGGACATATCTATCCTGCACTGGCTCTGGCGGATGAAATACGCAGCAGATATCCGGAGTGCCGGATCGTATTCACCGGATCTGATGACCGGATGGAAAAGGAACTTATCCCTTCACAGGGCTATGAATACATGCCGATGCATATGGGGATTCTCAAGGGCAGTGCTGTAAAGAAAGCTGCTGCGGCGGTAAGCTATATCAGTGCAGAAGAGAAGATGCACCGCATCCTGAAAAAGGAAAAGCCTGATGCCTGCGTCGGTTTCGGCAACTACATCAGCATCCCGCTGATCCTGGCTGCAGAACGCCTGCATATACCAACAATGATCCACGAACAGAATTCGTTTGCCGGCAGGGCAAATGCCTTTCTGGCCGGCCGATGCGACAGCATCGTCTGCTGCTATGAACACACAATCAAGCAGTTCCCGGCAGACAGGACAAGGCTTCTGGGCAATCCGGCAGCCAGCGCAGCAGGGAAGACTATCGTCGACCGCACTCTGCCCGGGCAGTACGGACTGGATCCCGGCAGACCGTTCGTTCTGTTCATGATGGGCTCCCTGGGATCGGATTCTGTATGCCGCGTCATTGACCAAGCCATTCCTTTGTTCAAGGAAGACCTGCAGGTACTCATTGTAACCGGAAAAGCTGTAGAATACCGTTTTCTGAATGCTGACAGGCCTAACATACATATCGTGGAATATGTACAGGGCGCACAGATGCTCAGCCAGGCTGCGCTCGCTGTAACCCGGGCCGGAGCCACTACCATCAGTGAAATCACGGTACTCGGTACGCCGGCTGTACTGATCCCGAGTCCGTACGTACCGAACAATCATCAGGTTTACAATGCGGCAGAACTCGCTGACCGGCAGGCCGCAGTCATGATTGAAGAAAACAAACTTGATGAACAGGTCCTGGCGGAAACCATTAATAGCCTGATGGATGACGAAGAACAAAGACAGCAGCTCGGCAGAAATGCCGCAGCCCTTGGCAGACCGAATGCTGCAGCCGATATGCTCGATTGGCTGGAGGAGATCATAGCTCATGAATGATATAACAGAACGTCTTTCCAAATTTGCCCCTGTAGAGACAGATGTTTCCCTGGCGCAGATGACAACACTGCGGATCGGCGGAAATGCGCATTATGCGGTCTATCCCGACAACCTGCTGGCGCTGGACGGCATCATCCAGCTGGCCAAGGAAGAAGGTGTACCGTACAAAGTATTCGGCAAAGGATCCAACATGCTTTGCTCGGATGACTACTTTGAGGGAATCATTATCCGTCTTGACCATGGTTTCAACGATTACTGGTTTGATGGAGATGAACTGACCGCAGAAGCAGGATGCTCGTTGATCTATATGTCACAGGAAGCGATGAAGCGCGGATATTCCGGGCTTGAATTTGCCAGCGGAATACCCGGTACTGTGGGCGGAGGCGTATTCATGAATGCCGGTGCGTACCGTTCATCCATGAGCGAAATCGT
>JAEEYJ010000193.1 GCA_016291725.1 Solobacterium sp. | reverse complement strand
TAGATTTCCGGGTCCGGTTTCGGCTTTGATACATCCTGATTGCTCAGATAGAACTCCAGGTACTGCATCAGGTCGCTCCGGTTCATCATCAGTTCCACAGACAAACGGATGGAATTGGATGCACAGGCAAGGCGGTATCCTTCCCTCTTCAGGCGGGACAGCGCATACTGATGGACAAACTTCGGATAGCAGTCTGCGTATACACGGTCAATGGTATACTGCTGCTTCAGATCGTTGATGAACGGGTGCAGCTTGGCAGGCAGACCCTTCTCCAGTGTCAGCATCTCCAGCTTCTTTCTGGTCGGAAGACCATCATATGTCTGCAGATGTTCCTGCCGGCTGATTTCATAGCCGAAAAGGCGCAATGCTTTGTTCAGGGCCTCATAATGCCACTCCTTCGCATCGATCAGCACACCGTCCATATCAAAGATCACCGCTTTGATCATAACGATTCACCTCCGTATCTTTACTGCAATTATCTATATTATACACGGGTTGAAAGATTGAACCATCCCGGGAAGAAACGTACATACTGAACAAAAGAGCAGGTTCCCCTGCTCTTCTTCTTGTTTCTCAGAAACCCAGAAGCTCTGTCCAGAGCCTGATGTCTTCTTCTGCAGCGTCTGCACCGAGCCTTCTGCCCTCTTCCACGGTCGCATCGGTACCGACAATGCTCCGGATATGCTCGGCGGCCTTCTCCACACCTGTCACTCCGGATGTGCAGAACGGAACAATCGTCTTCCCGACGAAGTAGTGTGCATCCAGGAAGGTATCCACGATGCTCGGCTCACGGCCCCACCAGATCGGAAAGCCCAGGAATACCACGTCATATCCGGACATGCCGTCTATGCGTCCGTCCATTTCCGGCCGGCATTTTTCATCAGCCATCTCCAGATTGCAGCGGGAGTCCTTCTTTGTATAATCGAGATCTTCAGCAGTATACGGCTGCTTCGGCCTGATTTCGAAACAATCAGCGTTCTCGGCTTCGGCAAGTTCAGCCGCAACCTTTGCGGTTGCCCCGGTGGCGGAAAAATAAGCTACCAATACTCTACTCATGACATTTTCCTTCCTGACTTAATGATATGACATATTGAGGTCCCTCTCAATGCCGCAGCGGACGCTTTCCTGATCCAGCATTGTCCGTATGAATGCGTACAGATGAAGCCGGTATTTCTGCTACAATGAAATCAACCATACAGGAGTACAGATCATGAACTATGAAAAGAAGATACCGTTGATTCTGGACGGCGATCCCGGCCACGATGACGCGATTGCCTGGGTCATCGCCGCCTCGGATCCCCGTTTCGAAATCAAGGCCATTACTACGGTTGCCGGCAACCAGACCCTGGCAAAGGTCAGTGAAAACGCCAGGAAGATTGCGGCGCTTCTGGGGCTGGATGTTGAAGTCGCCAAAGGGCGGGAAGTACCGCTGATCGCTGATCTGATCACCGGTGGAGACTACCACGGCACCACCGGGCTGGACGGTCCTGTTCTCCCGGATCCTCAGCATCCCTACAGCAGACTGTCCGCTGTGGAAATGATGGCAAAAGTGCTGCAGGAATCCGAGGAACCGGTGATCATCGTCGCAACCGGTCCGCAGACCAACGTCGCCGCGCTGCTGCTGACACACCCGGAGCTCAAGGAAAAGATCCGTCTGATCTCCACGATGGGCGGCGGACTGCGCAACGGCAACTGGACCAGTACCGCAGAGTTCAACCTGCTCAACGATCCCGAAGCAGCGTACATTGAATACCATTCCGGTGTCCCGCTGCAGATGTGCGGGCTTGATGTCACGGAGCAGGCAGTCATCTACCCCGAAGAATGGCAGAAGATCCGGGAGCTGCGCAATCCTGTAGCGGAGACCGTTGCCGGCTGGCTGGACTTCTTTTCCATCAAGCTGAAAGAACTCGGCTGGGACGGTGTTACTCTGCATGATCCCTGTGCTGTACTGTCCCTTGTCCATCCGGAGATTTTCACCATGAATGACTACTACGTTGAAATCGTACTGGACGGTGAATATACCCGCGGTATGACCATGGCGGACTACAAAGGAACAACCAAGAACAAACCGAACTGCAGGGCTGTCACCGGCATCGACAGAGAGAAGTTCGTCGAATGCCTCATTGAAGCGTGCAGCCGTTTCGGAAAGGAGGAACAGGCATGAAAAACCCGGTATGGATTGACAGTGACGCGGGCATAGATGACGCAATGGCGCTGATTCTGGCCACCAGGCTGGATACCGTTGAACTGATCGGAGCTTCGGCCGTTGCCGGAAACGCACCTCTGCCGATGACCTTCCGCAACGTGCGCAATGTCCTGGCACTGGCCGGACGGAAGGACGTAAAGGTCTATCCCGGAGCAGAAAAGCCCTGGCTCATCCCGCTGAATGCCGCACCGGACGCTCATGGTCCGGACGGCCTGGGCGGTGCCGTCATTCCCGAATCCGGCGCACCGGTGGAAACGAAGCACGCCTGGGACGCACTGTACGAAGCCGCCTGCGCACATCCGCATGAACTGCGGATCGTTGCGGTAGGTCCGCTGACAAACATTGCCAATACCATCATCAAGTACCCGGCGTTCTCTTCCCTGGTCAAGGAAATTGCCATAATGGGCGGCGCCATCATCGGCGGGAACAGAACACCGGCGGCAGAATTCAATATCATTGCGGATCCCCACGCAGCCCAGTGCGTATTCAAGTCCGGCATTCCGGTAGTCATGTTCGGTCTGGATGTCACCCATCAGATGAAACTGACCAAGGAAGACCTGGATGAGATCGGCTCCTACGGAAGGCCCTGGAGCCGGTTGATTGTGGAAGCCAATGCCTACATCATGCCGCTGTTCATCCGCAATGGCTACGGACCGATCATCTTCCTGCATGATTCCTGCCCGGTCATGTACCTGCAGTATCCGGAGTTCTTCGAAGGAAAGCTGGCCGGTGTCAATGTGGAGACCCGTTCCGGCCCTGCCTTCGGCAAAACCGTCAGCGATCTCTATGTCTACGCGGATCAGCTGCCGCTGAAGAACGTCATGGTCATGCTGAAGGGTGACGGCGAGGCAATGGCGGAAAAGGTCAAGGAACT
>JAEEYJ010000192.1 GCA_016291725.1 Solobacterium sp. | reverse complement strand
GGATGGAAATTGTAGAAATGAGCCTGGTTGGTGATGGACTGGCGGGTACCATCGTCTCTGACAAACATAGTCGTGACCGGAGTCGGATGCGCAGAGCGCTGGATCAGGGAGGTATCAACACCGGCTTCCCCCAGCTGGTGGACGATCATCTCTCCCGCTTCATCCTGCCCGAGGCTGCAGAGAACCGCCGGTTTGTTCCCCAGCTTTGCCAGAGCCAGCGCTTCATTGACTGCCTCTCCGCCCACGTGAAGGGAACCGGAAACAGCCCGGTAGCCGGAAGCCGATACCGGGTGAGGGTCAAAGCCTTTGATAATGGAATCGATCAGTGCTGTACCGATGCACAGTACATCGCATTCATTCCGCTTCATCATTTACTAGTATAGCCTATTCTCTTCCGGAAACGGTATTATGATAGTAAGCTGGCAGGACTGCGTGCAGGAAGGGAGAAGGGTTATGGCATCGAGCAAGGATTACCTGGACTATATACTCGAACAGCTTTCACCCTTGGGTGATGTGGAATACAAAGCAATGATGGGGGAATACATCATTTACTATCATGGCAGAATTGTCGGTGGAATCTACGACAACCGTTTTCTGGTGAAGCCGACAGCTACAGCCAGGGAGATGATGCCGGGCGCAGCATGGGAACAGCCTTACGAAGGCGCAAAGGAAATGCTGCTGGTGGATAATGTTGACAACAGGGAGTTCCTCTGTGACCTTGTGGAAGCCATGTATGAAGAACTGCCGGCACCGAAACGGAAGCATAGATAGAACAAAGGGACAGAGTATGTCCCATTCAGGAAAACAGGGCATTTGCTCACTTTGTGTCCTGTTCTTCCCCGGAAACCGGCTTTAGGCTGAAAGCAGAAAGGAGGTCATTGGACCATGGATCTCATGAAAATCGGTAAACTGCTGCAGGATCTTCGGAAGGAAAGAGGACTGACACAGGAACAACTCGCGGAAAGAACAGGTGTCGCGCGCAGAACCGTATCCCGCTGGGAAACCGGCAGCAACATGCCTGACCTGGACATTCTGATCGAACTGTCCGACTTCTATGGTGTTGATCTCCGGGAAATCCTGAACGGAGAAAGGAAAAGTGAGAAAATGAATGAAGAAATGAAGGAAACCGTCATGCTGGCGGCGGATTACAGCAACGAAGAGAAGACAAGACTGCTTCAGAGAATGCACTGGCTGTTCATTGCCGGATTGATAAGCCTGGCAGTGTATCTCGTGACCATTCTGCTCGGAGTGGATGAAAAAGCTCCGTATGAGTTCATCGGCAGCTTCGGCCTTGGCATAGCAACCGGAACCATCGTGATCGGCATCATCTTCACCGGCAGGCATGCAGCGAAGATCCGGGAAGCCAAGCTCAGGCTGCTGGGCAAGGCCAGGGGGAACAACCAATGAACCGCTGGATCACCGCAGGCATCGCACTGGGCGGCGGAACAATTGCGTTTGATCATCTGGTGCATACACTGCCGCATCCTGCTGCTGTTGTATTGTTCACCTCTGCAGTAATCATGATCCTTGCCGGTATGATCATGGAAAGAAAAGCTACATCAATGCATGAATAAAGAGTACAGATCATACAAAAGACAGAAAGGATAACTACAGTATGTTCTTCAGGAGAAAGCAGGAAAGAAAGACCTACGATGCCGCAAACAAGAAGCCTGCAGTACGCTCGAGCATCTGCACCGGTGAGAAGACCGCCGGTTTCCGGAACATCCATACCGGCAGGTTCGAAGAAGTCATGCTCGTACGGAACGAGAGCGATCTGGAAGAGTTCCGCAGGATATACGGAATCGAAGGCGGGATCGAAGAATTCTACTGAGTACATGTCTTTCCATGCAGTAATCAGGCTGTGCCGGAATGCCGGTACAGCCTTTCATACTGCACAAGCTTTCTGTCTGCTGCGGTATAATGATCCTGGAGGCATGCATATGGGACTGTTCGCTAGACTGAAGAAAAAGAAGGAACCGGCAAAGCGGGAAGAGCCGGAAACCATCGGCTGGGACGCCATTGAGCAGGAGTTCCTGCGGATATATCCGGGACAGACAAATCCGAAGCACTACGGGACACTCATCAAGTGGGTTTTCGGCGGTAAGGATCCGCTGGACGGGATCAGTATTTATGACGGAGGTACGTACTGGCATTTCGTTACTTTCGGACAGACAGAGATCTACGGGAAGGAAACAGACAATGCTGAAATCAGCGGCTATGGGTATGAACTGACCTTCAAACTGAAGAAGGACATCTATGAAGACGAAGAAGCAGAAATCAGGAATATCTGCGTAATCCTGCAGTCCATTGCCCGGATTACGTTCACCAAAGGTGAGCTTTTCCATCCGGATGAATATATCTATACGGGACAGACAACGGGCATCGATGCATGCGGAAAATCAACCCTGACAGGTTTCATCACGGTTCAGGATCCGACCGTCAATACCATAGAGACACCGAACGGTACGGTGGAATTCCTGGAACTGATCGGTATGACGGATGCTGAACTGAAGACGCTTTCCGGCAGGGAGTCCGTACAGAAGATCTACCGTATGCTGGGTACGGATGTTACGGACTATCACCGGTCATCCCTCATACCGGAAGGTGATGCAGAATGATTTCAATCATTGAAGACAAAGATACAAAGCAGAAGGTTGCCCGGGAAGTACTGGAGGCACTGCCGGAATGGTTCGGCATTCCATCAGCCAGAGAAGCCTACATCCGGGAAAGCGCGGACCAGCTCATGATTGCTTCCTTTGACGGAAAACCGGCGACCGGTTTTCTCTGCCTGAAGGAAACCGGCAGGGATACTGCTGAGATCGCTGTTATGGGTGTGCGCAAAGAATACCAGCATGCAGGCATCGGTACAAAGCTGTTTGAAGCAGCCAGGAACGCTGCACTGAAGAAGGGCTATTCGTTCCTGCAGGTAAAGACCGTCAAGGAAGGATGCTACGAAGAGTACGACCGCACCAATGCATTCTACCGGCATCTGGGATTCAAGGAATTCGAAGTCATGCCGGATCTGTGGGATGAACACAATCCCTGCCAGATCTACGTCATAGCGCTCTGAAGCTGAGAATGCAGGGAAAGGGGAGAGGATCCATGAAAAGAATCCTGTCATTTGCACTGTGCATACTGATGGGTCTGCTTGCGGCAGGCTGCAAAGAAGAGGAGCCTGATATGGGGAATGCAGGATCGTTGATTGTCGGCAGGGACATTGCCGAGGAACAGATCACGGAATTCTACTATACATACGAAAATATCAACTACAATGCGTTCTACCAGCGCTACCGTTTCTACATTGAGGACGGAAAATACATGTTCTTCCATGAAACACGGGAGCGCCCGGATGACTACGGACCTGCATCGGAGAAGGACAGAACCAGCTACGGTACCTTTGAACTGACAGAAGAGGAGTGGGAGAAGTTCTTCGGATTCCTGAAAGGCGGTACTGTCAAGGAACGGGAAGAATCACTGGAAGACGGAGACAGCGGTCCCTGGACTTACCTGTACTGGGACAAGGACGGTTCCGTCTATCAGGAATACACATTCCCTTCCCCGGCAGAACGCAAGGGATTCACAGCGTTCTGTGAAGCCCTGGAACAGGAAGACCGGTAACCTGTACGGAGGGCAGTATGGAGTTCAACGCACTGATTCCTGAACTGAGCGTCAGGGACATAGAGAAATCAAAGCGGTTCTACCTTGAAGTCCTGCAGTTCAGGATGGAATATGAGCGTCCGGAGGACCGGTTTGTCTTTCTTGCCCGGGAGGGCAATCAACTGATGCTGGAAGAGATCAACGGACACTGGGAAACCGGGGAGCTGGTATATCCCTTTGGAAGAGGTGTCAACTTTGAGATGAGAGTATCCGGTGTGGAGGACCTCTACCAAAGGGTACTGGCGGCGGGGATACAGCCGTTCCGGGAACTGAAAACCAGCCGGTACCGGAAGGATGAGGAAGAGATTGTCCAGAAGGAGTTCCTGGTCCAGGACCCGGATGGATATCTTCTCCGGTTTACGGACTGAGCGTCCTGTGTCATGATGAAGAAAAGCAAGGGAGAAAGAACATGGAATACAAATGGATTGATGGTTTCAGGATCAAGGTCAGTGCAGTGGATGATGCGGTCATCATTTCCGCAAACAGAGAAGGCCTGCTGTCCCTGACGTCCCATCTGATGGGGCTTGTGCAGGAACCGTCAGGCAGCCATATGCATCTGGATCAGTACAACTCTCTGGAGGAGGGTTCGGTTGATCTGATCGTTGAAAGGATCGACTGAAGGAGGAGTTTATGTTCAGAAAACTACTGGATTTCGGCAATGACTATGCCCGGAAAAGCACCTGGAAGGACTTTGCACTGGTGAAGCTCTGCCTGTTCTCGATGGGCCTTGCGGCAGGCACTGCAGTACCGAAGAAGCACAGGAAAAAGGC
>JAEEYJ010000191.1 GCA_016291725.1 Solobacterium sp. | reverse complement strand
TGACACCGGAACAGCTGCGAGGATACTTTACCTGGCGTACGGAAGTGCGCAGGGGAAACTGGCGGTGGATCAGCACTTCGCTGGCCTATCTGTATCTGTACGAACTGCTGAACGGGATCGGTACGGCATCTCCCGGAGAGAGTCTCCGGAAGATGAAGGAATTCGAAGCATATTGGCTGGATTCCGGCATCGGGGATACCGGGATGCGCAGGAATCTGCACCGGTGGATGCTGGAATACGCTGTACTGAACGGACTGGCACCGGAGCAGGTGAAGGAATATGCCGATCCGGGGATGCTGAAGATGGATGAGGCACTGGCGGTGCTTCATCACCCCCAGCAGCATACAGACCCGGAAGTGTTCGAAGCCCTCTGCATCCTCGCCGGCGGCAGGACCGCTTCCTCACCGGTTCTTCAGAAAGACCCGGGCACCGGTGTACACTTGTTTGCGGAGGTCTGGCGCAGAGCGTCCGTGGCCTATCGCAGGGACGGGAAGCCCCTGTTCACCCTGTGCTTCGGAGAAAAGCGTCCCCGCCGCTGGCACGCACTGGAGAACGCGGTCTACGATCGAACACAGGCACCGGCTCCGGTGGACTGTGAACTGAATGAAAGCCGCAGCTACCGGTACCGGAACGAAGCCTGGTATGAACACAGCTATCTGAAGCTCTACTTTGACAGGCAGCTGCTGGAAGGTCTTCTGCAGGAAAGCGACCGCCGCTTCAGGCTCTACCTGAAGACGGGGCATCCTCTGAAGCAGAAGAGCGGGAACGCCTGGGCAGAACCGTATATCGAGGAAGTCATTGAAGCAGACAGAAGGGCAGTGCTGGAAGCATCCCGCCCGAAGATCCGCATTGACTTCAGCGATCTGGAGCGGATCCGCAGGGATGCAGAACAGACCAGGGACAGCCTGCTGACGGAAGAGGAAATGATGCCGGCGGAGGAAGTGCCGGTGATGCCGGAGCCGATGGTGCCGCTGGATGATTTCCAGCAGAGCATTCTCCGGAAGGTCCTTAAAGGAGAGGATGTCTCCGGGCTGATCAAGGAAGCGCACGGACTGCCGGAAATCATCGCCGATGGTCTCAACGAAGCACTGTTCGAAGAGATCGGGGATACGGCAGTGGAGTGCGACGGACAGACAATTGTACTGGTGGAAGACTACAGGGATGACGTGATGCGCATCCTGGGAGGATATACAGATGAGTGAGATGAACAGAAAGGTACCCAGGAGGATCGGGCAGACCGTGCTCAATTCCCTGAAGGGCGGTGTCGTTCCGCGGATCGGACTGCCCTATATCACGGTAGGCAGAAAGAGTGAAATCGAAGCATTGCTGCACGATGTGGACATCATCCAGGAGGGCGGCGCTTCCTTCCGGTTCATCGTCGGACGCTATGGATCGGGAAAGAGCTTTCTGCTGCAGACCATCCGGAACTATGTGATGGACCGGGGATTCATTGTTGCGGATGCGGATCTGTCCCCGGAACGCCGTCTGCAGGGAACACGCGGGCAGGGTCTTGCGGCCTACCGGGAACTCATCCGCAATCTCTCAACAAAGACCAGGCCGGAAGGCGGCGCACTGACACTGGTGCTGGACCGCTGGATCAGTACCGTGCAGAACGAAGCGCTCCAGGAAAGCGGTCTGGCACCGGGTGATCCTGCCCTGACAGCGCTGGTGGACCGGAAGATCTACGCAGTGACTTCGTCCGTGAGCGAACTGGTCCATGGCTTCGAGTTCGCCGGCCTGCTGTCAGCCTACTACCACGCCTATGTGAACGGCGAGGAGGAAGTCCGGGCAAAGGTTGTCCGCTGGTTCCGGGGAGAATATGCCCTGAAGAGCGAAGCGAAAGAAGCCCTGGGCATCAATATCATCATCACGGACGATGACTGGTACGATTATCTGAAGCTGTTTGCGGTGTTCTTCCGCCTGGCAGGCTACGCCGGCATGATGATCATGATCGATGAACTGGTCAACATCTACAAGATTCCCAACAGCATCACCCGGCAGTACAACTATGAAAAGATCCTGACGATGTACAATGACACGCTGCAGGGCAAGGCAAAGTATCTGGGGATCCTGATGGGGGCGACCCCGCAGGCGCTGGAGGACCGCAGAAGGGGCATCTACAGTTATGAAGCGCTGCGTTCCCGGCTTTCGGAAGGACGCTTCTCGAAGCCCGGAGCCCGGGATCTGCTGGCTCCGGTGATCCGTCTGGAACCGCTCTCTGCCGAAGAGATGCTGATCCTGTGCGAGAAGCTGGCGCAGATGCATGCGGATCTCTACGGGTATACAAGGGCACTGACAACGGAAGACCTGGCGGTATTCATCCGTATAGAATACGAACGGATCGGGGCAGACCTCAATATCACACCGAGGGAAGTCATCCGTGACTTTATCGAACTGCTGGATCTGCTGTACCAGAATCCGCAGATGAGTGTAGGGGAGCTGCTGGAATCCGATGCGTTCACCTATGCAGAGTCAGGCGCAGTATCCGGCAGTACAGAAGAAGAGTACGCAGAATTCAGGATCTGAGGAGGGACAGCCATGGATGTGTTCAAACGGTATGCACCCTTTATCCAGGAGTATATCTACCGGTCGGGATGGCAGACGCTGCGGGCAGTGCAGAATGCTGCAGGCGATGCTGTTTTCAGCACGGATGACAATGTACTGCTGTGTGCTTCCACTGCCTCCGGCAAGACGGAAGCGGCCTTCTTTCCGGTCCTGACCCTGCTGGAGGAAGATCCGTCCTCCACAGTCGGCGTACTGTACATCGCTCCTTTGAAAGCACTGATCAATGATCAGTTCGGCAGGCTGGATGAGCTGTGCGAAGAAGCGGGGATTCCTGTAACGAAGTGGCATGGCGATGTATCGCAGTCCCACAAGCGGAAGCTGATGAAGAAGCCGGCGGGCATCCTGCAGATTACACCGGAATCCCTGGAAGCCATGATGATCCACCGGCATATGGAAGTGCCTTCTCTGTTCGGTGATCTGCGCTTCATCGTGATTGATGAAATCCACTCGCTGCTGCGGGGAGACCGGGGCGGACAGACCTTCTGCCTGATTGAACGTCTATGCAGACTGGCCGGCTGCAGTCCGCGCCGGATCGGCCTCTCAGCGACCATCGGTGATCCGGAGGCTGCAGGCAGACTGCTTGCGGCAGGCAGCGGCAGGAAGACCATCATTCCCCGTTTTGACGGCGGAAAAGAAGTCTGGCGGCTGTCCATGGAACATTTCTTCAACAGTGACCCGCAGGCGGACGAAGGCAAACCGATCATTGTAGACATACCGGAAGCGGAAGAGCCTACGGATGCTGCACCGAAGGCGGCTGATCCCGGCATAGGCTATATCTTTGAACATACCCGGGGAAAGAAGTGTTTGATCTTTACCAACTCCCGGGAGGAGTGCGAGGCGGTCTGCCAGAATCTGAGGCAGTACTGTGAAGCGAACCGGGAACCGGACCGCTTCCTGATCCACCACGGCAACCTGTCCACATCCTACCGCCTGAGCGCGGAAGAAGAGATGAAGGATGATGACTCGCTGATGAGCGTCTGTGCAACAGCGACACTGGAGCTCGGCATTGACATCGGCAGGCTGGAGCGTGCTTTCCAGATCGATGCGCCGTTTACCGTTTCCGGTTTTCTGCAGCGTATGGGCAGAACCGGGCGGAGAGGCAATCCTTCCGAAATGTGGTTTGTTATGCGGGAAGATCATCCGGAAGCCCGCTCGGTGCTGCCGGAACAGATTCCCTGGTATCTGATCCAGGGCATTGCCCTGGTCCAGCTGTACATGGAGGAACGGTTTGTAGAACCGCCGAGAACGGACAGAATGCCGTTCTCCCTGCTGTATCATCAGACGATGAGTACACTGGCTTCCATGGGGGAAATGACGCCGGCGGCGCTGGCCTCCCATGTCCTGCCGCTGTCTGTTTTCCACAGGATTTCACAGGATGATTTCCGGGTGATGCTGAGGCATCTCATTGAGACAGACCACATCAACCGGACGGAGAACGGTGGACTGATAGTCGGTTTGAGCGGGGAACGGATTGTCAACAGCTATAAGTTCTATGCCGTATTCCAGGAGAATGTTGAATACACGGTCCATGCAGGATCCGAAGAACTCGGAACGATTGTCAAACCGCCGCCTGCGGGCGAACGGATTGCTATCGCCGGCAGAGTCTGGGTTGTAGAGGAAGTGGATCATCAACGGCGGGAAGTGTACTGTACCTTGGTGAAGGGCAATATACCGGCCTATTTCGGTGATGTTGCAGGAGATATCCATACCCGGATCCTGGAACGGATGTACGGTGTTCTGGCAGAAGACAGGACGTACCCGTACCTGATGCGCCACGCAGTCTTCCGTCTGCAGGAAGCCAGGAATACCTTCCGTAAAGCCGGTATGAAGGATCATCCGTTGGTTTCCCTCGGTGAGCATATGTACGTTCTGTTCCCGTGGCTGGGCAGCTATGCGTTCCTGGCTCTGGAGCGCTTCCTGAAGCTGCGCTGCGCGGACAGGCTGGGTCTGCGGGGTCTGGATACCTCCCGGCCGTACTATATGCAGTTCACGATGCGGGTGAGCAAAGAAGAATTCTTCCGCATCCTGGCAGAGGAAGCGGAAAAGGACTTCGATCCGCTGGAACTGGTATACCCGAACGAAGTGCCTGTTTTTGATAAGTATGATGAATACCTGCCGGCAGAGCTGGTGCGCAAGGGATTTGCGTACGGTGTACTGGATATTGAAGGCATGAAAGAGCGGGTGCTCGGCTGGAAGAAAGAATCGTATTGAAGATAAGCACATAGTCCGGGACCACGGAATGCCGGAGCCCGAATAAAATACCGGTCCATGAAGGAACCGGTACTGATCAGGCGATAGGGGGATGATCAATCATCACTGAGGTGGAACACCCGTTCAAAGAGTTCCATCACAGCCGCCTTGTTGTTGTTTACGACATAGATGATGAAGAACTGCAGGGCGAAGGACATAAGCATGTAGATGTACTGGCCGCGGATCAGGAAATGACCGATGCTGCAGTTGATCAGGATCTGGATCCAGACCGTGGATGATACAGCAATGAGGAACTGCTTCGGTGTCAGTCCGGAGTGCCCGGCAATGTGCGGGACGATGCCGTTCGGTACACCGGGCACCAGATAGCATATTGCTATCGTAAACACAGGATCGCTGTTCCTGAGCCGGTTCATCAAACGAGGCGAGATGGTATAGTTCTGGAAAGGCTTTTTCTTTCCGGTCAGCCTGTGAATGATATAGTAGATGGCGAAGTTGGCCGCAATAAAGGACAGGTAGCATACGATGAACGCTTCCCACCATCCGTAGATGACACCGGCCGCGACATTGATGATCATACCGGGGATGACGATACTGATGACCTGTATGGATACCGCCGCAAAGATGATGCCCATACCTTTCAGGATTCCGCCCGCCCGGACATAAGCTTCGAATTCTTCTTCGTCGTGACGGCTGAGTATTTGGATGAATTCACGGAACTGGCTGCCGTATTCTGCGATGAGGTATATCAGCAGCATGCCGAACATCATGACTCCGGCAACAACAGCGATGATGGTCCCGTAATCCTTCCGTTTGACAAGGGATGTCATGATGATTTGACAGTAACTGCATTTCCTGGGAAAGTCAATCCAAGGGCTTCCTGTTTCACAGATTGTTCATGATCGGACAGTATCCGGAAAGGAGTTGATTCCATGAACCTGAAAGTAGAACCGTTTATCCGCAGTGATGTATATGTACTTCTGCTCGGTGCAGAAAAGCCGGAAGCATTCCTGGATCTTGTCCCGGATGCCAGTCTGCTGAATGTGACGGGTTTTTCCTGGGATGAGGACCTTTCACCGTGGTACGCGCCGAAGGTCTTCCGGAAAGGAAATGACTTTGCAGGCCACGGTGATGCCTTCCTGCAGGAGCTGCAGAGCACAGTATTCCCGCTTCTGAAGGACGCGCGCCGTACCGTGATCGCCGGGTATTCCCTGGCCGGTCTCTTTGCGCTGTGGGCTGTGGGATGTACGGATGCATTTGATGGTGCGGTGAGCGCATCGGGTTCCCTCTGGTTCCCGGGATTTACGGACTGGCTGCTGGAACATCCTCTTCATGCGTCTGCGGTCTATCTGTCCCTCGGTGACAAGGAACCGCTGGCGAAGAATCCCCTGATGGCTTCCGTAGGACAGTGCACAGAACAGGTGTATGAAACCGTGAGGGGATATGCCCAGTCCTGCTTTGAGTGGAATGAAGGCAATCATTTCATGCAGGCGGACGAGCGTCTGGCCAAAGGAATCCGCTGGGTGGTGGAACATTTGAAGTAAAGCGCAGAGAATCTGTTACGGTTTGCTGTTTTTCGCATATAATGACAGTATGGTTTTTTCCAGTACATACTTTGCTTTTCTGTTCCTGCCGGTGGTTCTCCTGCTGTGCGTGATTGCCCCGAAGCAGCTTCATAATTATATCCTGCTCGCTGCGAGCATCTTCTTTTATGCCCACGGTGAGCCTTTTTTCGTCTATGTAGTCATTGTTTCGGCTTTCCTGAACTGGGCAGCTGCGCTCGGTATGGACCGTGCGCAGGGAAGAGGAATGCGGAGGGCACTGCTGATTGCCTCTCTGGTGCTGGACCTCGGCATTCTCTTTGTCTGCAAATACCTGGATTTCAGCATTTCCACCATCAACGGTCTGTTCCATACCGCAATCCCTCTGCAGGGAATACGGCTGCCGATCGGCATTTCCTTCTATACCTTCCAGGTCATCTCCTACATGATCGATGTCTATACAGGAAGAACGGAATGCCAGAAGAACTTCCTGTACCTGGCACTGTACATCATGTTCTTTCCGCAGCTGATTGCCGGTCCGATTGTGCGCTACCATTCGATTGCCGAGCAGATCGGAAACCGGAAGATGACGCTGAACGGGATCGGAATCGGTGCGAAACGGTTCATCTACGGATTCTCGAAAAAGATCCTGATCGCCAACCAGATGGCGCTGATTGTCCAGAGGTGCATGCGCTTCGGAGATACGGCGTGGATGCCCCGCAGTATCCTGTGGCTGGGCGCACTGGCCTATACCCTGCAGATCTACTTTGATTTCTCCGGATATTCCGATATGGCGATCGGTCTGGGCAGAATGTTCGGTTTCCGCTTTGAGGAAAACTTCGACCATCCGTATACTGCCCGCAGCGTTACCGACTTCTGGCGGAAGTGGCATATGTCGCTGAGCTACTGGTTCCGGGACTATGTCTATATTCCGCTGGGAGGCAACCGTGGAAGCGTTCCCTTCCAGATCCGCAATCTGTTCGTGGTCTGGCTGCTGACAGGCATCTGGCACGGGGCGAACTTTACGTTTGTACTGTGGGGCCTGGGATACTTTGTCCTGCTGTGCCTGGAACGCTATGTGATTCGTCCGGAAGAAAAGCCGGCAGTATTCCGGCTGTTCTACCGGCTCTTCACTCTGCTGGCAGTCTGCCTGCTGTTCGTTCTCTTCAATGCGCCGGATCCCGGCAGCGCGGTGCGCTATATTGCGGCGCTGTTCGGAGCGGGCGGGAACGCAGGCGGTCTGGCGGATGCGGGCTTTCTGCAGATCCTGTATGAAAATGCAGCACTGCTGGCTGCTGCTGTGGTGCTGTCCGGCTCTCTTCCGGCAAAGGCTGCGAAAGGGCTCAGGAAGATCAAGGCATTCAACCGCTGGATCTTCCCGCTCCTTGTGCCTGTGCTCTGTACCTTCCTGTTTCTCTGGTCGGCGTCCTACCTGGTAATGGGTGCGCACAATCCGTTTATCTATTTTAATTTCTGAGTATGAAAAAGTTTGAAAACAAATTGATGGGGATCGTGTTCCTCATCCTGATCCTGCTCCTTTCCATCGGTACGATACTGAATGTTTTCCATTTCCGTCAGGGGGATGTTCCGGTCAACGAACAGCTTCCGGAAGACGCGGATACAGAGCAGGAAATGAATGCT
>JAEEYJ010000190.1 GCA_016291725.1 Solobacterium sp. | reverse complement strand
CGTATGTGAAGCTGATAGTAGTCAATCCGGGGATCCATCCGGTACCCTGGATTTTCAGCGTCAAACATGGTCACAAGGCTTACATGATGCTTGCCGCAGAAATGGTTTGCTATATTCAGGCAGGCCCGCTCCGCTCCGCCGCCCTCCATACTGTCAATCAGAAACATTAGATGCATAGGTCATTTCTTCCGGTATGCTGTATACCATTTGCTGAATTCCTCCAGCCCTGTTTTCAGATCTGTATGCGGGTGGTATCCCGTCACAGCTTCCAGCTGCGACGTATCCGCATACGTTGTCCTTACATCTCCTTTCTGCATCGGCAGGTATTCCGTATGTGCCTCAAGATCAAAATCCTGCGGCAGCGATCCGGTTTCCTTCAGCTTTTCAGCCAGAACAGACACAAAGTCAAGAAGGCGGTCAGGAGAACCTTTTCCAATGTTGAAAATACGATGGGGCACCGGTGCCTCAGGAGGGTAGAAAAGTACGCTGCAGATGCCCTCCGTGATGTCATCAATATATGTGAAATCACGGTCGCAGCTGCCGTAGTTGAAGAGTCTGATCGTTTCACCGTGCGTCAAACGGTCGGCGAAGCTGAAGTATGCCATATCCGGTCTGCCCCAGGGGCCGTATACCGTAAAGAAGCGCAGCCCGGTTGCGGGAATGCCGTACAATGCAGCATAGGATTCCGCAAGCATTTCATCGCTTTTCTTTGTTGCGGCATAGAGGGATACCGGATGATCTGTGTTCATGTCTTCTGCAAAGGGATAAACATCGCTGTCTCCGTATACAGAGGAGCTGGAGGCGTATACCAGGTGTTCCGGGCGATTGTGCCGGCAGGCTTCCAGAATGCGGAAGAAGCCGACGATATTCGATTGGATATAGGCTTCCGGATGGTCGATGGAATACCTCACGCCGGCCTGGGCCGCAAGATGGATGACCAGCTGCGGATGGTACTGCGCAAAGAGGTCCGGGAGTACATCCGGGTCCGCGATATCTGCCTTGATGAAGTCAAAACGATTGTTCTTCAACCTGCTGAGCCGGGCTTCCTTCAAGGACGGATCGTAGTAATCGTTCAGATTGTCGACGCCGACGATCCGGACATCCGGTTCCTGCTGCAGCAGACGGTATGCCAGCGAGGCACCGATAAAGCCGGCCGCACCGGTAATCAGTATGGTTTTTCCTTTCAGTCCGGATTCAGTCATTCTGCCGGCCTCCCTTCTCTATCAGTGCTGACCATTGATTGATGATCTTCTGCTTATCGAACCGCTTCGCCCGATAGGCTGCTCTGATGCTGTACTGCTGGCGCAGCTCTTCGTCTTCCATCAGCCTGATCATGGCTTCTCCCAGGATTCTTTCTTCATTTTCCAACCGGTCAGGCAGTGCTTTTCTTCCGGAGCACTCCGGCACAAGAATACCATAGTCTGCATAATCAATTGTACGGGTTTTTTTGCTGCAGTCTGTATCCGGGGCGAGGATTTCCCGCGGACCGGCGCTGCAGTCTGCCGCGATGACCGGCAAAGACAGTGCCATCGCTTCGATCAGGGCATTCGGAAATCCTTCGTTGAAGGATGCCATGACATAGGCATTTCCTTTGGAAAGATATGCGTACGGATTCATCCGGAATCCCAGAAGGAATACATTGTTATCCAGGTGATAGTTTCTGATGGTATCCTCAACCAGATCCCAGGTATCTTCCTTTCCTTTGCCTCTTCTGCCGAGAATGACGAGCCTGGCTTCCGGATGCTTGTCCACCACCATGCGGAAGGCTCTGACAAGGTGCCACTGCCCTTTCTTCTCCGTCAGACGTCCTGTGTTGAAGAAAGTGAATCCTCCTTCATCCAGGCTGAACGGCAGATCATCCTGCAGCAGTTCTTCACTCCTTTTCCGGATGGCTTCTGCATCACAGGCATTGTAGATGACCTGCAACTTTGCAGGATCCACACCGAAGCTCTGTACCATTCTGTATCCTGTTTCCCTGGATACCGCTGCGACCGTATCCGCTTTGCGGCAGGCTTTCTGCAGCATGATCCTTCCTTCTGCCCTGCGCAGTTCAGCCGGTGCGTACCTGCCGGCAGGATAGCTTCTGATTGATACGATGGTGCGCTCGCCGATGGAGGATGCTGCATTCAGCCAGTTTGCTGAGTTCAGGAAACTGATGGAGCAGTCCGGCCGGAATGCTTGCTTGATCTCCTTCAAGGCCTGAACGCGTGGGCGCTGGCCCTGTTCTGACAACCATGCTTTCAGGAATCCGGGCAGAATGCGCTTGGCTGCGCGCTTTACAAAGGTGCTTGTCTGCCGTTCATTCTCAACCGCTATGCTTCTGAGGCTGACCCGGGACGATACCGGATACTCTTCGTTTCCGTTTTTGCTGATGGTTTCAACAATGCAGACATCATTGTTTTCCGCCAGCTCCGATGCCAGCGCTGTCATGACTTTTTCTGCTCCGCCGCCTGAGATTCTCGGTACGACGAACAGAATCCTTCTGCCGCACATTGGCGGTGGAAAGAACGGATCCAGGTTCAATGAACCGTCCTCCGCACGCTTCAGCGGCAGGTCCCTGCCGGGCAATGCCCTTTCCCTGCACGCGGCATTGTATTCTTCCTGCGTCATTCTGCTCTTTTCCAGTATGATGTCATCGCAGAACGCCCGGATGCTTTTTTCAGGGAACAGATCCGAGCATTTCCATGATGGCGCCGGGTCCTTTTGGTAGGCAGAAAGAAGGTAATCCCCTTTTCTGTTATGTGCTGAAACCAGACTGTGCAGTATACCGGAAGGATTGGAATTGGTGGAGAATCCGTAGCCATCATTATCCCAGGCGATGCAGCGTTCCACCTGATGTTCAACACTCTGCCGGTCACCGCCGAGCTTGAATCCCGTGCCGGTCCTTCCGTCTCCCCGCTCTGTGTCTGTGCTCAGGAAACCATTCTGCCACGCTGCACAGCCAACCATGCGTACCGGTCCGGCCGGTCCGTAGATCCCTTTGGAAAAGAGGTCAAATCCGTCATCTACGTTATGATGCGCAAAGCACCCTTCCAGGACGTTTCCTTCTCCGATGGTCAGCTTGGCCCCGAATCCGTCAGCGTTGGACCGGGCTTCATCACAGTTGTCCCAGGCATCGCAGTTGAGTATACAGTTGCCGGACGGCCACTCAGAGCGGTCTTCTCCCGGCCAGGCACAGATCAGGATGCCGGTATCTTTATTCCTGTATGCAGAACAGCGCTCAATCCGGTTGTTTCTGCCGCAGACATGGATTCCCGCCGAAGGACTGCTGGTGACAGAGATTCCGGAAATCAGGCAGTCATTGCCATGAATGATCAGAGCCGGTGTTCCATCAGCGATTCCCGCACCGTCGATAACTGCATTGCCCGGATGTTCCGCAATGATCGAGCATGTACTGTTCCTGGGTATACATACCGATGCATGCAGATGATGCACTCCATCCTGCAGAACAAAGGTTCTTCCGTTGATTCCTTCCTGGACTGCGTCCATGAGGCTGTGCGTATCCGGCGGAATGACTACAGTATCACCGGAAGACGGACTGTCCTTCCATGGCTCCGGCTCAACCAATGCACTGCGGGCGAACGGATAATCGTAGGAAACAAACTGTATCGCTTCTTCGGGTGTATGGCTGAGCCTGCCCGGTTCAATGCGGCACTGTATTCCGGAAACGGCTGCAGTGAGATCTCCAGCTGCCGCAAAGCCGGCATAGATCCAGTCAGAATCCTGCTTCGTCAGGATATCCGTACCGGGATAAAAAAACTCTTCTGTGTCCGTTCCTGCACAAACCTTTGCTCTATAGCCGGTATCATCCTTCTTCAGGCTGAATACGGCTTTCTCTCCTGCCTGAATCCTCGCAGCAGACGGAAAGGATGCTTCCCTGGAAGCGTCAAGCATACGCCTGCCTGTATTCCCCTCCGAAGACAAGTGCCCGCTGACCGTACGCATGCCGTATCCGACCGCTTCTGTATTCCGCATCCGGAACCTTCCTGCCGCCACATGATTCCTGTATCCATTGCGCCTGTCAGCGTTATCAACAGTATCCACAAACAGGATGCCGTATCCTGACTGCCGGCCGCAGTATGCACCGACTGTTTCTGCATGGAATACAGCTGAGAGCGTGATGTTTTCTTCATCAGGACGGATCTTCGCAAATACAAACAAAAAGCCGTCTTCATGATCGCTGAACTTGCCGTTTTCACACTGAACGATCAACCGGTCCTGTGGGTTCAGTTCTCCTAAAGGAAAAGGCGGCTGCCCCGGCTTGATTCCGAATTCTGTATCATTGACAGCGATCCTGCCTTTTGCGTTTCCCAGTGAAACAGCCATCCATTCCATAAGACACTCCATCACTCATACTGTTCCTGAGTACTGCTCTGCAGCAGTATGATTCATGGTTTTCATTATAAAGGAAAAGAACCGATTTGTCCGAACACAACAGGATGATCCTTGAGGTATAATTAGGGTCGTATCAGGATATGGAAAACGGGGTTCTCTGCAGCATCATCATTCCGGTATACAACTGTCCCGCAGACATTGCGGAACGGTGCTTTTCCTGTCTGAAGGAACTGAAAACACCGGCAGAGATTCTGGTGATGGATGATGGGTCGGAAAACCCGTACCGCAATGTACTAGAAAAAGCCGCGGAGCAGATTCCGCAGCTGAAGTATTTCCCTCTGGAGCACCGTGGCGTATCCCATGCACGCAACCGCGGCATCGAAGAGGCTTCCGGGCAGTACATTGTATTCTGCGACATAGATGACTGCATCGACGCGGCGGTCCTCGACCAGGCACTCGCATCCCTGGATGAAACCATTGATCTGCTGTGCTGCAGCTACCGCAAGGTCCGT
>JAEEYJ010000189.1 GCA_016291725.1 Solobacterium sp. | reverse complement strand
CCGGACTGGATGTACGGGGAGGCGGTCCGGCATCCCGGGACAGCCAGCTCCTGAATCCTTTGATGGCCATTCAGAAAATACACGCTGTTGTTCTTTCCGGCGGCAGCGCTTTCGGCCTCGGGGCCGCAAACGGCGTCATGGCCTGCCTGGAAGAGCGAGGATACGGATACAATACCATCGCGGCAAAGGTGCCTCTGGTTGTCCAGTCGGACATCTATGATCTTTCTGTCGGAGATGCAAGCATACGCCCGGACAGTGCTATGGGCTACGAAGCAGCCTGCAGAGCACTGGATGATCCCAATTACCGGGACGGAAACTACGGTGCCGGATGCGGGGCTACCGTCGGCAAGATTGCCGGAATGGCATACGCGATGAAGACCGGCATCGGCAGCTATGCCGTGCAGACCGGTAATCTGCAGATCGGTGCTGTTGCCGTGGTGAACGCACTGGGAGATATCATCGACCCGAAAACCGGCAGGCAGATTGCCGGACTGCTGGACGAATCCCGCACCGGCCTGCGCAGCACCCTGGACTACATGAGCCGCTCCATTGCCGTGAAGGAAAACAAGTTCGTCGACAATACCACGATCGCTGCCATCGTAACCAACGCCTCCTTCAGCAAAGCACAGCTGTGCAAGATCGCCGGTATGGGGCATGATGGCTTTGCCAGGACCATCAATCCTGTACATACTTCAGCGGACGGTGACAGCATCTACGCGCTCTCCGTCGGTGATATCGCAGCGGATATGGACCTTGTCGGTGCATTGGGCGCGGATGTCCTCAGTAAAGCCATCCTGCGTGCCGTCAGCGCAGCAGAAAGCGCCTACGGCTATCCCAGCGCATCAGACCTCGGCTTCCTAGGCTGAGTGCACAAAAACACACGCAAAAAACAGGGACCGGCATCCCTGTTTTCAAATGTTTTTTCCCCTGTGGATGATTCTCTGGATTTCCAGCTTCTCATTCACCAGCAGAATATCAGCATACCTGCCTGTCTCCAGACTGCCGTAGTCCTGATCGATCCCGGCAATCCGGGCAGGATTGACTGTAACGGCTTTTACAGCGGAAACCAGAGGAATGCCCGTTTCCAGCACCGCTTTGCGGAACCCGGTATAGAGATCGGTCACACTGCCTGCCAGGATGTCCGGATAATCCTTCAGTGCTGCACGGGCACCCTGTTTCAAGACAGACTGTCCACCGAGCAGGTATTCACCGTCCGGCAGTCCCGTACCGGCCATCGAATCCGACACCAGAATCACCCGGTCATCCCCGAACAGCGCAAAGGTCATCCGGATGATTGAAGGATGCACATGGATCCCGTCACAGATTATTTCCACGGAGGCACCCGATTCCCATGCCGCAAGGACAGGACCGGGCTTCCGGTGATGGATGGGATTCATGGCGTTGTACAGATGCGTTACGTGCGACGCACCGGCCTGGAAAGCCTTCCCGGCTGTATCATAGTCTGCTGCTGTATGCGCAATGGATACCCGCACTTCCGGCGGGATCCGGCGGATGAAATCCAGGTTCCCCGGTATTTCCGGCGCAGCATCAACAATCCGGACCCGGTTCCCGGAAGCCTGCTGCAAGCGTTCATAAAGCGCATAATCACCCGGGCACACAGCCCTGCGGTCCTGAGCACCGCAGCGCTCCGCGTTCAGAAACGGACCTTCCAGCCGGATTCCGGCAATATCCGCGCCTTTGCCGTTCCTATGGTTGCCGACGGTATTCATCATCTCCAGCAGCTGTGTCTCCGGCAGGCACATCGCTGTCGGACACACGGCCGCAATGCCCTGTTCCAGTTCATAATCCAGAAACCGCTGCAGTTCTGCCTCACCGGCATCGCTGCAGTCCACACCTGCCGCACCGTGAACATGAATATCCACCAGACCGGGCAGTGCGTACAGCCCGCAGCCGTCCAGTGTCTCTCCGTCAGCACGTTCAACAATCCGTTCACCGTCCGTGTGCAGACTGCACTCTTCAAAACCGTTTCCCCGGAAAACACGTATATTCTGAACGATCATACTCATCACCTGTATTAATCATATCCTGTTATTCCACCCCTGAATGTATTTTTGTTAGAATACTCTTAGTGCAGATTGTACAGCACAGTCATAACCTGAACGATCAAGGAGGTACGGATCAATGAGCTTCAAGAAAGGATTCCTGTGGGGAGGCGCCACAGCAGCGAACCAGTTCGAAGGTGCATGGGACGAAGACGGGAAAGGGCCTTCCGTTCCGGATCACGTCCGGGGAGGAACCGTCAGTTCCCCGCGTCTCTGGGATATGGAGATCAAGGATGGCATCTACTACCCTTCCCATAAAGCCGTGGACTTCTATCACCGCTATGCCGAGGATATTGCCCTGTACGGAGAAATGGGCTTCAAGTGCTTCCGTCTCTCCATCAACTGGTCCAGGATCTTCCCGACCGGCATGGAGAAGGAACCCAACCGTGCGGGACTGGATTTCTATCATAAAGTCTTTGCCGAGTGCCGGAAGTACGGCATTGAACCGTTGGTAACAATGTCCCATTATGAACTCCCCTGGGGACTGTCCGAAATCTACAACGGCTGGACCGACCGGGATGTCATCGACCACTGGATGAACTACGCAGAGACCCTGTTCACTGAATACAAGGATGAAGTCAAGTACTGGCTGACCTTCAATGAAATCAATATTGCGACCATGCCTATGGGCAGGATTCTCGGCCTGGGCATGCAGGGAGAAGACGGGAAGCCGATGTTCAAAGCAGAGGAAACACCGGAAGAAGCGTCCGACCGCTTCACGGCTCTCCACAACCAGTTCGTAGCCAGCGCGCTTGCCGTCGTCCTGGGACACCGCATCAATCCGGAATTCCACATCGGCTGCATGATTGCGGGTACAGAGATGTATCCCTACTCCTGCAACCCCGCTGATGTCAAGGAAGCCCAGGACGCCATGAACATGCGCAATTACTTCTGCGGAGACGTACAGGTCAGGGGACACTACCCCTACTACGCTGAACGCTACTTCAAGGACCACGGCATCACAGTGCGCAGGGAAGCGGGCGATGATGAGATCCTGAAGAAAGGAACCGTAGACTTCTATTCCTTCTCCTACTACATGAGCAGCACCTGCTCCACGGACCCTGATGTGGTGGAGAAAGCCGGTGGAAATATGATCACCGGCATGAAGAACCCGTATCTGAAGTCCAGCGACTGGGGATGGCAGATCGATCCTCTCGGACTCCGCATCTATCTCAACGATGTCTACGGCAGATATGAAATCCCGCTGATGGTGGTGGAGAACGGGCTCGGGGCGGATGACGTCCGCGCCGAAGACGGTCTCTTCCACGATACCTACCGCATCGATTACCTGCGGGATCACATCAAAGCGATGCATGAAGCGGTGCTGGACGGCGTTGACCTGATGGGCTATACCATGTGGGGATGCACGGACCTCGTATCCGCGTCCACCGGTGAAATGAAGAAGCGCTACGGCTTCGTCTACGTGGACCGTGACAACGACGGCAACGGCGACCTGCACCGGGAACCCAAGGATTCCTTCTACTGGTTCAAGAAGGTCTGTGAAACCAACGGAGAGGATCTGGACTGAAGCATGCAAAAAGTCAGGTGATCTGCCTGACTTTTCATATGCCTCAGTATTCCTTTTTCTCAACAGCCCGGATGCTCAGCCGGCACATCAGCACCACAACCAGCACTGTAACTACCAGCAGACCGATTGCGGCAGCCGCAGGAGAAATGTTTTCAATCATGCCGGTGAAATCAAAGCGGTCCTTGAATCTGGATACGATCGCCATACCTGCCAGAATAATGCCGTAGAACAGGAACATCACCAGCCGGCTCCTCTCCGGTCCGTATTTCAGCTGGATGAAGATCAGCAATGACATGATTATGATCAGAATGGGGAAGCTGACCAGAGCGAACAGCGCTGTTTCCATCGGTTCGATGTTGAATCCCCGCACTGCAGCTGACAGTATGCACAACAGCAGGCCGATCAGCAATCCGGCCAGTTCAGACCCCAGGCTGAGAACGTATTTCTCTACGGCATAGGTTTTCCTCTCTACCGGAAGGCTCATCAGGAACGGATAGCCATTATCGAATTCATCATAGCTGACCGTTCCCAGCGCCATTATACCGAATACCGTAGCGGTATAGCACAGAACAAACGGAACGTTCTCGCCCATCGAGAATCCGAATATCACACATACCAGCAGTAAAGTCGTAATCGAACGTTTATTGCGCAGGATGAGCAGTGCATCCTTGATCAGAAGACCTTTCATACTCCTTTTCCTCCCATCATCAGAATCAGATCATCCAGCCCGGCCTTTTCCACGACGGCATCCGGATAAAGACTGCTGTAGTAGTGTCTGTCACTGCAAAGACAGCGGTACATGTACTTGTCCTGCACGGTGCTCAGGATGTACTGCTTATCCAGTGCATTGTACAGATCTTCATCGCACTTCAGTACACCGTAGTTGTCGAGAATGACATCCGTATCTTCATGCAGAAGGATCTTCCCGTCATGGATCAGGTAGATATCATCGCACAGCCCTTCCAGGTCGGAGGAGATATGGGAAGAGATCAGCACCGATGCGTCAGGATGGGCTTCCATATACTTCTGGATCAGCTCCAGGATCTCTATGCGTGCTTCTACATCAAGACCGGCTGTGGGTTCATCCATGATCATCAGATCCGCGCCGGTGCACAGTGCACAGAGCACCCGCAGCTTGGCCTTCATGCCCATGGAGAACTCCTTGATCGGCTTTTTCAGCGGCAGGTTCAGGATTCTGCAGTATTCCCGGAACATGCCCTCATCAAACCTGCTGTACAGGCTGCGGAGTATTTTCACCGCATCTTCAACGTACAGCCAGCCCGAGAAGCCGGACTCGGCCAAGGCAGCGGATATTCTTTCCCTTTCTGCATGGGTCAGGTCTTTATTGTTCCTGCCGAATACTTCAACGCTTCCTGCGTCCGGACGGATCAGTCCCAGGATCGCCTTGATCGTTGTGGTTTTTCCTGCACCGTTCTTGCCGATCATACCGGTAATCCGCCCGTCAGGAATCTCCATCGAAACATTCAGATGGAAACTGCCGTAGTGTTTTTCCAGATTGTTGATAATCACCATATTCATTCCTCCAGGAGAATCTCAATGATCCCCCGTATCTCTTCTTCCGACAGGCCTGCATGCCTCGCCTTGTCCAGCACCGCCGCAAATTCATCCTCCACAGCCTTTTTCCTCGCTTCCAGCGCAAGCTGGTGATCCGTCTCGTTGACGAATGTGCCTTTGCCGTGCACGGTTGTGACAAGCCCTTCTTCCTCGAGCAGATCATACGCTTTCTTTACCGTAAGCGAACTGATCTTCAGGTCCGCCGCCATACCGCGCACGGAAGGAAGCCCTTCCCCGGCAGATAAAGTACCGGTCAGGATTTCATCCTTGATGCAGGAGACGATCTGCTCATAGATCGGAATCATCGAATTGTTGTTGATAATAATGCGCATATTTCAACCTCGTAAACAGTGTATAACAGTATATAACTGTTGTCAATATCATCCTGTTCATCTGTTCGCATGCAGCGCTTTTCCCCTATAATACGGGTATGGACCATAACGGTATGCACACAAAGGATTCCAGCCTGCCTGCTGCACTGAAGGCAACCATTCCTGTCATGAGCGGCTATCTGGTGCTGGGCGCGGGATTCGGCCTGCTCTGCCAGAGCAGCGGCTTTCCTGCCTGGGCGGGCATTCTGATGAGCCTCATCATCTACGGCGGCTCCATGCAGTTTGTACTGGTCGGTCTGGTGACTTCCGGCGCTTCTGTGCTGAGCGCTGCACTGACAGCACTTATGGTGCAGGCCCGCCATCTTTTCTATGCAATTTCCATGGTGGACCGCTACCGGGATACCGGTGCCGCAAAGCCCTATATGATCTTTACGCTGACAGATGAAACCTACTCCCTGGTATGCCGGGATGATCTTCCGGAAGGCTGTGATCCTGACCGCTACCGCTTCTATGTATCCCTGCTGGACCACATCTGGTGGGTCGGCGGCACCGTGATCGGTGTACTTCTCGGAGAGATTCTGCCGTTCAATACAGCAGGCATTGAATTCGCCATGACTGCTCTGTTTGTAACCGTGTTCGTTGAACAGTGGCTGAGCTCCCGGAATCATCTTCCCGCGCTGATCGGCCTGGGTTCCTCCCTGATCTGTCTGCTGGTTTTCGGACCTTCCCGCTTTCTGATCCCGGCTATGGTAATGATTACCATGCTGCTGAGCCTGTTCCGCAAGCGCATGGAGCAGAAGGAGGCAGAGCGATGAACGTGTATCTGTTTACAATGATCGCAGCCGCCGCTCTGGTTACCGTGATGCTGCGCTTCCTGCCCTTCTGGATCCTGAAAGGCCGGAAGACTCCGGATTTCATCGTCTATCTGGGAAGTGTGCTCCCGTATGCCATTATGGGCATGCTGGTGGTGTACTGTCTGAAGGAGGTTTCGTTGGTGCGTGCACCGTACGGAATCCCCGAGATGATTTCCGTCATCGTAACCGTACTGATACATAGATTCCGCCGGAGCACACTGCTGAGCATTCTCTGCGGTACGCTCTGCTATATGTTCCTGATCCAGGCGATTTTCCGATGAACCGTCGTACAACACTGATCTATTCCATTATCCAGATGTTCTTCTGGTCCGGCTGGGCTGCCCTGCTCGGCTTCTCCAGCACTTTTCTGCTGTCTGCCGGTCTGAGCAGTCTGAAGGTCGGCATCCTGATGGGCTGCTGTTCCCTGGCATCCGCATTGCTGCAGCCGCTGCTGGCAGGTGCTGTAGACCGTGCCGGCACTGCCAGTCTGAAAAGGTTGATTCCCGCGCTCTCCTTTCTGAGCATCTGCTTCGGGATCTTCCTGCTGCGCTTCTCTGCAAAGCCGATGACCGCAGGCATACTGTTCGGAATCTGCGCCGGAATCATACAGTTGATGTCCCCGTTCCTGAACGCGATGGCTTCGTCCGCAGAAGGTACGGATTTCGGAATTGCCAGAGGCATCGGCAGTGCCGGATATGCCATGGTATTCCCTTTCATCGGACAGCTCTGTGAAAAGTGGAGCACCAACGCTGTCATCATCGCGGCGATCCTGGGTTTTGCCGGTACGGCTTTCTTCACTCTGTTCTTCCCTGCTGCGGACCGTCCGCAGGCAGAGAAGGATTCAGGACAGGAGAGCGGGTCCTTTGCCGCGAAGCACCCGGCTTTCATGGTCACGCTGTCCGGTGTGCTGCTGCTGTACATCAGTCATGTACTGCTGGGAAACTACGGCTATCAGATTGTATTGTCCAAAGGCGGAAACAGCATTGCTTTCGGAAACGGCGGCTCCATCGCTGCCTGCGCAGAACTGCCTGTTATGTTCCTGTTTGCACTGCTGCTGAAGAAAAAGCCTGCTTCCTTCTGGGTACGCATCACCGGCTTCTCCTTCTTTCTGAAAGCCGCTGTAATCCTGCTGACGAAAGGGATCAGTGCCTACTACGCAGCCATGCTCTTCCAGCTGACCGGCTGGGGTATGATACAGGTCGCTTCGGTCTACTACGTCAATGAAGCGATTGAACCGGAAAACGCTGTCAAAGGACAGTCCATGTTCACTTCTGCCCTTGCCATGGCTACGGTCATCGGCTCCTTTGCCGGCGGCTGGCTGATCGATACCTTCTCGGTCCATACAATGATCGCGGTTTCTGCAGCAGCGGCAGGCATCGGTGCGTGCATTGTCTTTCTGTCCCTGAAATCCAGAAAGGAGGCCGGGCATGGGTGAGCCTCTCAGACATGCACTGATTCTGGAAGGCGGTGCCATGCGCGGCCTGTTCACCTGCGGCGTCATTGATGTATTCCTGGAAGAGGGCATTGTCTTTGACGCGGCAGTCGGTGTCTCTGCCGGAGCTGTCTTCGGCAGCAACCTCAAGTCCCACCAGCACGGACGTCCCCTGCGCTACAATACAGCTTACTGCCGGGACAGGAGATACTGCAGCCTTTGGTCCTTGATCACGACAGGCGATCTCTACGGCGCTGACTTCTGCTACCGGATCCTGCCGGACGAGCTGGATATCTTTGACCGGCAGGCTTTTGCGGAAGATCCTATGCTCTTCTGGGTTACTGCAACCGATACGGAAACCGGCAAGCCGGTCTATCATCTCTGCACTGATGGTGGACAGGAAGACATCACCTGGATGCAGGCATCCGCTTCCATGCCCCTGGTATCCCGCCCGGTGCACATAGATAGACACAGTCTGCTGGACGGAGGCATCTCCGACTCCATCCCGTTCCGCTTCATGGAAGAGCAGGGATACCGCAGGAACGTCATCGTCCTTACCCAGCCGGAAAGCTACCGGAAGAAAAAGAGCGCCGCCCTTCCCCTGATACGTACGCTCATGAAGAAATATCCCGCCATCGTTCAGGCTATGGCTGAACGCCATATCCTGTACAACGCGGAAACAGAAGCGGTCCGCAGCAGAGAAGCAGAAGGCGCTGCATTCGTCATCCAGCCGCAGGAGGCCCTGAAAGTCGGCAGAGTCGAAAAGAATCCGGAAAAGCTGAAAGAAGCCTATGCGGCAGGAAGAAAGGAAGCCCTGCGCAGGCTTCCTGAGCTCGAAGCATTCCTGTCCCGGGAGACATGAAAAAGCGGGT
>JAEEYJ010000188.1 GCA_016291725.1 Solobacterium sp. | reverse complement strand
TGTACGTACGGGCATCAAAGTACGGCTCCAGGCCAAAGTGCTTCAGCATCGGTACAATGCTCGGCCAGGTATCGCTCAGGATGCCCAGGCGGTATCCCTGCTGTTTCAAGGTACCCAGCACCTGGTGGATCCCGTCTGCCAGGATGTACTTCCCTTCATATACATAGGTGCGGTCACGGGAAATGATATTCGCTGCCGCCCGGTCCGCAGGAAGGCCTGCTTCCTCCAGCAGGGTGAAATAGAAGTCGGTAAAGGCTTCTTCTTCGTCTTCAAGTGTGATCAGCTTTCCGGCATTGTGCAGCTCTTCCAGCGGTCCGGAGGCCTTGATCAGGGCTTTGCGCCACTGTGCAGGGTCCACCGTATCCTGCAGGGACCGCGGACAGTACTCCCGGAATTTCTCCGTCAGCATCCAGTCCCCGGTCTGTGCTTTCATCAATGTCCAGCCGACATCAAACAGGATTCCTTTGATCATACCTTCAGAATACACGGAAAACCGGCAGAAAGACAGTAGAATGCAACATGCTGTGTTGCATTTTGGGCAGGAGAATTGCTTGTCCGCCCCGTGGATTCATAGCTAGAATACTCGTAGAAGGAGGTACAGACAATGAACCAGCTTGGAGAAAAGATTGCAAAGAAAAGGACTGCTCTGGGCATGACCCAGACAGAATTTGCGGAAAAGCTGAACGTAACCAGGCAGACTGTAGGGCGCTGGGAAACCGGCACGGTCATGCCGGATATTGACAAGATCGGCGATATCGCAGAAATGCTCGGTGTCAGCTGCGACTATCTTCTGAAGGACAGCGTCACGGAAGAAACAAGCACCGGCACTGCCCTGAGCAGACTGCTGAAAAGCGCGGAAGGAAAGAACGTACGCCTGAATTTCTATGAAGATGAAGCAGACATTGACCTGTTCAACAAGGACTGCACAATCACGGCGTTTGAAGGAAACTGGATGAAAGTACAGGTGGAAACGAAGAAGGGAACCGTGGAAAAGCTGATCCCGGTCGCTTCTGTTCTGTCTCTGGAACTTCTGAAGGAGGAAGACTGAATGGAATACCTGGGATTTATCTTCGGAGTCTTCGGTCTGATGGCCTACATGCAGACAGTATCCCTGAAGCGCAGGCTGGATCTGGTAGAAAAACAGCTCACCGGCGTCGAAGGCACAACCTATGCGGAAGACCGCACCAGCCTGATGAAAATGATCCGGGAATGCGTTGGAAAGAGTGTTGTCATCGACCTGAAGGAAGGCAGTGAGGATCCGGACATCATGATGTACGGGAACACAAAGTCCGGTACAAACACAGTTCTGGACGTGGATGACCGGTGGATGCTTGTACGCATTGTTTCGAAGAAGGGTACAATGGACAAACTGATCCGTCTGGATTCTGTCCAGACCATCGGGATGAAGCAGGAGTAATCCTGCTTTTTCTTTGCCTGCGGTGTATAGTAGAATTGCATAAACGGAGAAAGTGAATATGACCACAATCGGTGTACTCGGTGCAGGGACATGGGGCATGGCCCTCGCCGTTATGTTGACAAAGGAAGGGCACGATGTCACGGTCTGGTCCGCACTGGAGCAGGAAGTGGACGAACTGTCCGGAACCCGCAGGCAGAAGAATCTGCCGGGGATGATCATCCCGCAGGAAACGAAATTTACAAAATCATTGGAGGAAGTCTGTACGGGCAGGGAGATCCTGCTGTTTGTCGTTCCTTCGGTATTCGTACGCAGCACAGCTGCCCAGGCAGCACCGTTCATCAAGGACGGACAGCTGATCGTAGACGCCGCGAAAGGCATTGAAAAAGGCACTCTGTATACCATGACGCAGATCATCGGGGATGAAATGGCCAAAGCAGGCAGACAGGTCCGCCTGGTGGCGCTCACCGGACCGACACACGCAGAGGAAGTCGCCCTGGGACTGCCGACACTGATCGTATCGGCCAGTGAGGATGCCGGCGCGGCACAGAAGGTGCAGGACACCTTTATGAATCCTGTATTCCGGGTCTATACCAACCGTGACGCACTCGGTGCCGAACTGTGCGGCGCCGTCAAGAACGTTATCGCTCTGGCTGCCGGCATCTCCGGCGGTCTGGGCTACGGCGACAATGCCAGGGCAGCCCTGATCACCCGCGGCATGACAGAGATCAAGCGCCTCGGTCTGGCTATGGGCTGTGAAGAAGAAACGTTTGACGGCCTTGCCGGCATCGGGGACCTGATCGTTACCGCCACCAGCAATCATTCCCGCAACAACCGCTGCGGTACGCTGATCGGCCAGGGCATTGAGCCGGAGGAAGCAGTAAAGCAGGTCGGCATGGTTGTGGAAGGCATCAA
Source organism: Solobacterium sp. (assembly GCA_016291725.1). GTDB lineage: Bacteria > Bacillota_I > Bacilli_A > Erysipelotrichales > Erysipelotrichaceae > Bulleidia. The sequence continues at coordinate 296 of JAEEYJ010000188.1, read as the reverse complement.
TGCGCTGCCGGCCGTACGGCAGCTGGCCCGGAAGTATCATGTGGAAATGCCGATCACGGAAGCCGTGAACGGCATCATCAACGAGGGCAGGGATCCTCGGGAAACCGTCAATGCCTTAATGACCAGGGACAGGAAGGCAGAATCGGTTATAAACAACTGATTTTCATTGACGGGATACACGAATCAAGGTAATATAACAAAGCACACATTTTTTGTGCGCACACATATGCGCGGGAGGATGACAACATCCGCTGGACCGCTGCATGTGGACTTTCTGTAAGGAGGTAGGCCACATG
>JAEEYJ010000187.1 GCA_016291725.1 Solobacterium sp. | reverse complement strand
TTCGCACTCTGCTTCGCGTGTGATTGTTTCACGGTAGGCAACCTGCGGTGCACCGGCAGTGGCTTCCACCTTGAACTCTCTTCTCATGCGGTCCATGATGATGTCCAGCTGCAGCTCACCGACACCGGCGATGATTGTCTGTCCGGTCTCTTCATCCGTATAGGTACGGAATGTCGGATCTTCTTCCGCCAGCTTCGCCAGTGCTTCATCCATCTTCTGGGAATCCTGCTTCGTCTTCGGCTCGACGCTCATCTGGATGACGGGCTCCGGGAAGACCATGGATTCCAGAACAATCGGATTGTTCTCATCGCACAGTGTGTCGCCTGTACGTGTGTTCTTCAGACCGATCGCGCCGGCAATGTCGCCTGCGTAGACTTCTGTAATATCCGCACGGTGGTTGGCATGCATACGGACCAGACGGCCGAAGCGCTCCCTCGTATCCGAAGTTGCGTTCAGAACATAGCTGCCTGCCGTGGCTTTGCCGGAGTACACACGGAAGTAGGTCAGACGGCCGACGAATGGATCGGTCGCAACCTTGAATGCGAGTGCACTGAACGGTTCATCATCCGAGGCAATGCGGGTATCTTCCGTACCGTCTTCCAGGTGGCCCTTGATGGAGGGAATGTCCACCGGGGAAGGCAGGTATTCAACAACCGCATCCAGCAGCATCTGTACGCCTTTGTTCTTGTACGCAGATCCACAGAGTACCGGGAAGAATTCAGAAGTCAGAACACCCTTGCGGATTGCGCCCTTGATTTCTTCCTCTGTCGGCTCTTCCCCTTCGAGGACCTTCATCATCAGATCTTCGTCATAGTCCGCAATCGCTTCCAGAAGCTCCATACGCTTCATTTCAGCCTCTTCACGGAACTGTTCATCAATGTCGGATACACGGATGTCCTTGCCCAGGTCATCCATGTACATTTCCTGCTTCATTGTGACGAGATCGATGATGCCGCGGAAGCTCTGCTCCGCACCGATCGGCATCTGGATCGCTGCAGCCTTGGCACCGAGCCTGTCGCCGATGGAGCGGACGCTCATGTTGAAGTCTGCGCCTGTCGCATCCATCTTGTTGGAGAATACGATACGGGGTACACGGTACTCCGTCGCCTGACGCCAGACGGTTTCTGTCTGCGGCTCAACACCCGCCTTGGAATCCAGAACCGTAACCGCACCGTCCAGAACACGCAGCGAACGCTCTACTTCCGCAGTAAAGTCAACATGGCCCGGAGTGTCGATGATGTTGATCTGGCAGTCTTTCCACTGACAGGTCGTTGCAGCGGAAGTAATGGTAATACCACGTTCCTGCTCCTGCGCCATCCAGTCCATCTGTGAAGCACCGTCGTGAGTCTCGCCGATTTTATAGATCTTTCCTGTGTAATACAGAATACGCTCAGTCGTTGTCGTCTTGCCGGCATCGATGTGAGCCATGATTCCGATATTACGGACCTTATCAAGTGGGAACTCTCTAGGCATATATCGCTCCTCTCTTTACATTCAGAATCAAGATGATCACCAGCGGTAGTGCGCGAACGCCTTGTTCGCTTCTGCCATCTTGTGCGTGTCTTCCTTCCTCTTTACGGAAGCACCGATGCCGTTTGCAGCATCCATGATTTCACTTGCCAGCCGCTGCTCCATGGTCTTCTCATGGCGCAGACGGGAATAGTTGACCAGCCATCTCAGGCCGAGTGTCAGTTTACGGTCAGCACTGACTTCCACCGGTACCTGATAGTTTGCACCGCCGACACGGCGTACCTTCAGTTCCAGCATCGGCATGATGTTGCCGAGTGCCTTTTCGAAGACTTCCATGGCCGGCTGGCCTGTCTTTTCCTCAACAATCGCGAATGCATTGTACAGGATTGTCTGTGCTGTTCCGCGCTTGCCGTCGATCATGATCTTGTTGATGAGCTTCGTTACGAGCTTCGAATTGTAGATAGGATCGGGCAGCACGTCACGCTTTGCTATATAACCTTTTCTGGGCATTGTCTGCTACTCCTTTCTTACTTCTTCTTCTTCGGCTTCTTTGTGCCGTACAGGGAACGGCTCTGGTTCCTGCCGTCAACACCTGCGCAGTCCAGTGTACCGCGGATAACGTGGTAACGGACACCAGGGAGATCCTTGACACGTCCGCCGCGGATCATAACGACGGAGTGTTCCTGCAGGTTGTGGCCGACACCCGGGATATACGCTGTTACTTCCATACCGTTGGACAGACGTACACGGGCATACTTGCGAAGCGCGGAATTCGGCTTCTTCGGTGTCATTGTACCGACACGGGTGCAGACTCCTCTCTTCTGAGGGCTGGAAAGCTTTGTGGGACGATTGCGCAGGGAATTGAATCCTCTGTTCATCGCCGGTGACTTGGATTTTGTCACCTTGTCTGTACGGCCTTTGCGTACAAGCTGATTAATTGTAGGCATTTCCTACTCCTTCCTCTTATGCACACAATCTCAAGCGTGCCATTTCTTAGTCTTTATATAGGCTTTGCGCACAGCAAAGCCGAAATAACCCTAAGCTTTATCATTCTATATGCATAGAATCACTGTGTCAAACATTATTTTTCTGGAATGCAGGAAGGCAGAGAAGCGTCAGGAACGGGATGTAGGAGAGGGCATGCCGTGCATGGGCTTCCCAGATCACGGAGAATAGTATCGTACTGCACCAAAAAACCATAATCAGCAGAAACAGATCCGATGTTCCGCTTCTGTATTTCCGCAAACCAAGCGCTATGCATACAAACAGAAGAATCTGATATGATTGCATCAGGCCTTTGAACCATCCTGAACAGTTTCCATAAAACACATGATACAGTCGAGTTTCATCCCGTACATGTTCCGTATACTGATCATAGCCACGGGTTCCGCTGCACCATACAACAATCTCCTTTTTCACAATCAGTTTAATGTTCCCCGAAATGCCGTTCTGCTTCAGATGATCCAGATATGCTTTCCATGTATGCCGCACTTTCTCTTCATGCGTGGAAAAAGACAGTGTGTAAACACAATCATCATAGCTGTATTTCCCGTCTCCATGGCTTCCCATCATCATAAAGTGGGTTGCCGGCAGAGCTGTATCATAGGTGTCCATCTGCATATGAACATCTTCAAGGCGCTGATATACAAACTGCACAGACAGAAAAGACAGAAGCAGAACGACCGTTGTTTTCAAGAAGTCCCTGCGCTTTCTCCGGTACATCAAACCAATCAGGACAGACAGAATCAGAAGGATGAATGTCACTCTGATCTTCATAGCAGCAAACAACAGTAATCCACTCAGATAACAAAGAGCAGTACGTTTCAAGGGTATAGTATTCTGCAGGCTGATGATAAGCACCAGCAGACCGGCTGCCGCAAAAGGCAGAGAAATTGTATCCGTATAATAGTATGGTGCATAGGCAATCCATACCGGATTCAGAAGAATGATCCATTTCACTGACCATCTGGAAAAAGACGGTGCATCGATACGCTCAATCAAACGGAATAAGCAGATGATTGCGGTTTCAATCATGAAAACATTGAGCAGTCCGCCTGTCTGTTCCAAAGATACAGATGTTCCGAACACCGCACGTACCGGACTGTATACCCGGTAAAGCAAAATGGTCAGGGGGATATTATTTGGATTCTGAGTGAAGTACTTTTTGGTAATAATGGGGGTGCTGTTCTGCACCATTTCTTCAATCTGTGAAATGGAATGACTGAGATCCACAGACGGACGAAGATGTACAGTGCAGACGATCCATACCATAAGCAAG
>JAEEYJ010000186.1 GCA_016291725.1 Solobacterium sp. | reverse complement strand
TTCCATTATGATGAAGAGGTCAGTTCGCATCTGTCCGAGGTAATCGACAATATCATTGTGTTCATTCCTTTCGGGGTATATCTGAAGCTTCTCGGAAAATCAAACAAATATACCATCCTGTCCGGAGCGCTTATCAGTCTGCTGCTGGAAACCGCACAGTTCATTCTGGCTGTTGGAGCTTCTGATGTGACGGATCTGCTGATGAACACTCTGGGGACAGCAGCAGGTGTACTGATTTATTCCTGTCTGGGCTGTGTATTTAAAAATCATTGTAAACTGGACAAAGCCCTTATGGTGCTTGCCGGTGCCGGCACGATCCTGTTCCTGGCGTTTGCTGCTTTGCTTATCCTTGTCAACTGATCTCAAAAAACACAAGACCCTTCGCATTGCACGGGGTCTTTTTTTTCCTCTTGACACGTGGTATATCATTGTATTGTTAAAACTGAAGAAGGGGGACAGTATGGCGGGTATATTCAAACAGATCGACATGACGGAAGGACCGGTCGGAAGCCAGATCATTTCGTTTACCATACCGATGCTGCTGGGAAACATCGCACAGCAGCTCTACAACACTGCAGACAGCGTCATTGTCGGACGCTTCATCGGTGACAATGCCCTGGCTGCGGTAGGCAGTGCAGGGCCGATCATGAACATCTTCTTTGTTCTGATCATCGGTATCTCCGTCGGTGCAGGAATCATGGTTTCCCAGCACTTCGGTGCCCGTGACCGGGAAGGACTGTCCTGGTCTGTCGGCGGCTGCATCACCCTGGTCATCATCGCGTCCTTGTTCCTGATGATCGTTATGCCGCTGGTATCCCTTCCTTTGCTGAGGCTGCTGAATACACCGGAGTCGATCATCGGCTGGTGCAACTCCTACCTGCGCATCATCTTCTACGGTGTCCTCGGAAACGCGCTGTACAACATTCTGAGCGGCGTTCTGAGAGGCCTGGGCGACAGTACTTCCGCTCTGTACTACCTGCTTGCCGCAACCTTTACCAACATCGTACTGGACTACGTCTTCGTCGGCATTGTCGGCATGGGTGTTCCCGGTGCGGCGCTGGCAACGATCATGGCCCAGGGGTTCTCTGCCCTTCTCTGTCTGAGAAAGCTCAGCCAGATGAAGCATCTGTTCGATCTGAAGCTTTCCTATATGCGTCCCAACCGGCAGTACATGACCCGCCTGATCCGCCTCGGTCTGCCTTCCGGCATTACCCAGGCGATCTTCGCCATGTCCTCCATCCTGGTACAGTCTCTGTCCAATACCTTCGGAGAGCAGTTCATTGCCGCAAACGTCATCGTCATGCGCATTGACGGCTTCGTCATGATGCCGGTGTTCTCCTTCGGCAATACCATGACAACCTTTGCCGGACAGAATGTCGGTGCGGGGAACTACAGCCGTGTCTATGAAGGCGCAAGAAAAGGCACTCTGATCTCTCTGGGTGTATCCTCAGTCATGCTGGCTGCCATCCTGGTCTTCGGAAGGGCCATCATGGGCATCTTCACGACTACGGAAAGCCTGATTACCCTGAGCGCGAACATCATGCGCCTGCTGGCACTCGGCTACCTGGCAATGTCCGTAACTCAGTGCCTCTCCGGTACCATGAGAGGATCCGGAAACACCGTCGCTCCGATGTGGATCTCCATCATTACCACGGTATTCATCCGTGTCCCGCTTGCCTACGCGATCTCGTTCGCAACCCGGACACCGGCTCTGCCGCACGGTACCTTCTGGTGCATCCACTCCTCCATGCTGGCATCCTGGCTGACCGGTGCACTGATCACCACCCTGCTGTACAAGACAGGAAGGTGGAAGAAAGGCACAGTCCTCGAAGACGTACACGCGTGATAAAGCATCCCGGGAAACCGGGATTTTTCTATCCGGTATGTACTGATACAATGGTTGCAGAAAGGACCTGGAAATGATAAGACCGATCGTAAAGGATGTATTCTTCCTCCGTCAGAAGTCCGTGCCTGCCACCGAGCAGGATCTTTCCGTCGGTACCGATCTGCAGGATACGCTGCAGGCGCACCGGGACCGCTGTGCCGGTATGGCCGCCAATATGATCGGCATACGGAAGCAGGTCATCATCGTATCCGTTGGTATGATGAATCCCGTGATGTTCAATCCGGTTATTGTAAAGAAGGATACACCGTATGAGGCCGAGGAAGGCTGCCTGTCCCTGCCGGGAACCCGGAAAGCCACAAGATACCGGAATATAGAGGTAGAATACCTGGACAGCCGGTGGCAGAAGCACCGGCAGAAATACTCCGGCTATACAGCGCAGATCATCCAGCATGAAGTGGATCATCTCTCCGGCATTCTGATCTAGCGGGAAAGAAAAAGCGCCTGTGCAGGATACAGACGCTTTTTTTTGTCCCGGCGGGATTTCCGGTCCGCTTCCGTTCCATGGTTCTCTGTTATCCTTCGGAACGGATCTGATACAATGAGTACAGAAGGAGACAAGCCTCATGATGATGTTCCTGAGACTCCGCTGATCGGTCCGGAAACAGAGACTGAAGAAGGAGGATAACCATAATGAATATTCAGGACAATGTTTTAAAAGCGTATCTGAAGAACGTATACTTCATTACCGGAACCCATCTGGGCGGCAAAACAACGGTATCGAGAATCCTGGCGGAACGGCATCACATCCCGGTCTATGACATGGATGACCGCTTCCAGTTCCACCAGCAGATCTCCGACACAGAGCACCAGCCGGCCATGAACCAGCAGTTCAGGGACGCGGATGAATTCTTCGGCAGAAGCGTGGAAGAGTACCGGAACTGGCTGATCCACAATACCCGCGAGCAGCTGGATTTCAT
>JAEEYJ010000185.1 GCA_016291725.1 Solobacterium sp. | reverse complement strand
GCGCCCGTTTCCGCGTAATACGCAACGCCTACGTGGATCCGGAGGAAAGCTCGGATGAACTGGATGACTACCGGGAACGGATGCGCGGTATGCTCCGGAAGCGCAGGCATATGTCCTTTGTGCGTCTGGAGATCTCCGCTGGCCCGAACTCGCGGATCTACCGCCTGCTCACCCGGAGCCTGCCGGTGGACGCCGGCATCGGCTATGAAGCGAAGATGCCGATGGACTACCGCAGCTTCCCGCAGATTGCGTCACTCGTAGCTCCGGACCGGGCAGCCGCTCTTTCCTGGCCGGTCTATGTACCGAAGCTGAGCCCGGCACTGAACTATACCCGGAACCTGTTCACCCAGATCCAGAAGAAGGATGTTCTGCTGGCCTATCCCTATGAATCCATGGAACCCTTCCTGCGCCTTCTGCGCGAAGCCGCAACCGATCCGAGCGTCCAGTCCATCAAGCTCACGGTCTACCGGCTGTCCTCCAAGTCCCGTCTCGTGGACTATCTGTGCCTCGCGGCGGAGAACGGGAAGGAAGTCACGGTGCTCATTGAGCTGAAAGCCAGGTTCGACGAGCAGAACAACATCGACTATTCCCAGAAGCTGCTGGATGCCGGGTGCATTGTCAGCTACGGCTTTGAATACTACAAAGTACATGCCAAGATCTGCCTCATCACCCGGCGGAAGGCGAACGCACTGGAGCACGTAGCGCTGATTTCCACCGGCAACTTCAATGAAAGCACGGCCCGCCAGTATACCGATCTCGCTGTTCTGACTGCCGATCCGGTCATTGTATCGGACGCGGTGAAGTTCTTCGACAATATGCTGAAAGGTGTCCTGGACGGACGTTACCGGAACCTGCTCGTTGCCCCGGCCGATCTCAAGCCGGGTATCCTGCAGCTGATGGACCGGGAGATCGCCAAAGGAGACAAGGGCAGGATCCTGATCAAGATCAACGGCCTGACGGATGAAGATCTCATTATGAAGATGCAGGAAGCGTCCGACGCCGGTGTGGATGTACAGCTGATCGTACGGGGAATCAGCTGCCTTCTTCCGCAGAACCGGAAGAAGACCGCCAATATTCACATCCGCTCCATCGTCGGGCGCTGGCTGGAGCACAGCCGGATCTATGTATTCGGCAGCGGCAGAAGCGAGAAGATGTACCTCTCCTCGGCCGACTTCATGAACCGGAACATGGAAATGCGGGTCGAAATCGCTGTGCCCGTCAAGGACAAGGATATCCGCAGGCGCCTGCAGGACTACCTGCAGCTGTGCCTGGCAGACAACACTGATGCCCGGGAGATGAAATCCGACGGCAAGTACCGGAAGATCAAGAATGCCGACGAGCGGATTTCCTGCCAGGAAACCATGGCGGCGATCACAGCAGGCAAGGAGGAATCTGCGCCTCAGGCAGCAGTGCACGCAGAACCGGCAGCCAGTGTACACCGGAACCGGTACAGCAGAGAAAAGCAAAAAGGGGAGTAATCCCCTTTTCTTTGCCTGCACCAGTGCCTTCGGTCACCAAAGCTATCTAGTATTCAATGACCGGATACGGCAGTTTCCGGAAGCCGCCAGCCGTAGTGATGGTCATCCGCTGTCCGTCCACGACAGGTATCCTGTTGGACAGGCAGCCGTCCATCGTTGATACAAACAGTGTATCAATCTCCTCCGGCACCTCCAGTTCAAGGACTTGTCCATTGTTGATGCGGGTCCCGATGCGGTCCAGTTCTTCAACCGTGATCCTGGGCACTGCATACCCACTGTCCGCCATCACGCAGAGATCCCCGGTAAAGCCGTGTTCCTGCATGAACGCTTCCTTGTCCCCGAGGATGATCCAGTACGGTACCAATGCTCCGGCGAATTTCTTCTTCCTGGCAATCGTGATCTTTTTCATATTCTTTCCCGTGTTCATTATATATTCTATGGCTTCAGAAGGTAGAATTACAGTATGAACCGTACCCTGCGGAAATACATATACGCACTGGTCCTGCTGGCATTGAACGGCCTGGGGATGCTTCTCTTCCACCGCTTTCCCGGCTTCTTTTTCCCTGCCTACCGCCGCGTTTCCCGGGCATGGACCGGATTCCTTGCACAGCTGACATCCTTCACCCGCGGTTCCGTATGGGACATCCTTGCGGCACTGCTGTTTCTTGCCCTCCTGTTCTCCTTCATCTATGTGCTCCGTAAGCACCGGAGCGTTCTCTCCTGGCTCGGCACTGTGCTCCTGACCGTATCCATACTGGTGACGGTGACAGTGTACGGCTGGATGCTGAATCACTACGCGCCATCCCTGGCGGAAGAACTGGGATATACCGTCCGCCCCTACAGCAAACAGGAGCTCTATGATGCCTGTGAATACTATCTGCTGCAGGCAGCGGAATACGCCCCGCGGATGGACCGTGATGAAGACGGCCATCTGCTCCGGCCGGATTTCTATGCACTGGCCGCAGAAGCAGGCTCCGCCTATGCCGTATTGAGTCCTGATTATCCTGTTTTCCAGGGCTCCACGGTACAGGTCAAACGATTCTCCCTGATCGGCGAGTATCTCATGTACAACGGAATCATCGGTATGTTCATGCCGCTGAGCGGAGAAGCCAGCATTCCGGCATCCGTGCCCACCGCCCCCATGCCGTTCACCATGGCGCATGAAGCCGCGCACAGGCTGGGCATCGCCAGTGAGGAAGAAGCCAACTTCGCAGCCTTCCTTGCCTGTGTGAACAATGACCGGCTCCCCTTCCTGTACAGTGGATACTACCAGGCTTTCTCCTACTGCTTCTCTTCCCTGTACAGAAGCGATCCGGAAGCCGCAGTGGAGCTGTACCATAAACACGATGCTGAGGAAGGAGTCTCCCTGGTCCAGCTGGACCGCCGGGATACCTCGGAAGTCTACCGCTCCTACGACTCCTCCCTGCAGGAGATCTCCGACCGGATCAACGATACCTATCTGAAAACCTTTTCGGAAGAAAGCGGAATCCAGTCCTACGGAGAAGTGACCGATGATCTGATCGCCTGGTGGCTGGCAAACAAAAAGTGAACCCAACAAGGTTCACTTTTCTGTTTCTGCTCTGGATCCTGTTCCGGAATCTGCTATTGTCTGAACTGTCTTCCGCAGTGCGGACACACTTTCTTTTCTTTGTTCGTGTGGTATCCGCAGTTCGGACATGTGCAGGAAGGAAGGATCTTGAACCCGCCTAAATAGGACGGATCCTCTGCCTGATCATGAACCCACTCCAGCAGTTCCTCTGCCTCCTGTACAGGTTCTTCCATGATATTCGTTTCTTCTGCCATACTTCCTGCCTCCTTTCTGCATTATTTATTATACCAATTCTGTATTGCCGCAAAACAGATAAAATATACTTGTGATCTGTAACGAACCGGCCGGTTTGTGCATTAACAGGGTGAAAGGAGGAAGACATGCCGCAGATGGATGAAATCTACCGGAAGTACGCAGCGACGGTCTACAAGTATCTGCTGTCCCGGACACAGAACCGGGATCTGGCAGAGGAACTGACGCAGGAAACCTTCTATCAGGCCGTCCGGACCATTGACCGGTACGATGAATCCTGCACGGTGTCCACCTGGCTCTGCGCCATCGCCAAGAACCAGCTGCTCACCTACCGCCGCAAGCATCCGGAAGAAGCGGAAGTCACGGAATATACCCGGACAGCACCGGACACAGAAGAAACGGTGCTGGCATCCATGGACCGGGTTGCTCTGATGAAGACGCTGCATCGTCTGGAAGAACCCTGGCGTGAACTCCTCTGGCTGCGGATCTACGGAACCCTGTCCTTCAAGGAAATCGGAGAGATCTTCGGAAAAACCGAGAACTGGGCAAGAGTCAACTACTACCGCGGCAAGGAAAAGCTGAAGAAGGAGATCGAACATGACGAAGATACCCTGTGAAGTAATCAAGGACCTGCTTCCGTCCTACATTGACGGCCTGACAGACCCTGTAACCAATGAAATCATCGAAAGACACCTCAGTACCTGCGCAGAATGCCGGGCGCTCTATGAAACCATGAAGGAAGGAGACAAACGTCCTCCGGAGGACCCGATCGAGATCGAATTCCTGAAAGTAACCCGCATGAAGACCAACCAAAGGATCGCTGCCTTCCTCGGAGCGTTCCTGGCCGGAATCCTGCTGGTCGTGGGCATGGCCCGCTATGCCATCGGAAAGGAAGAACCGGCAGACAGGATCCAGGCCTATGTCCAGGAACAGAACGGAGTGCTGGAAATCTCCGGTACCCTTCCGGACGGACGCGCTGTACGTTCTGTCTCCTGCAGCGAGGATGGAAGCCTCCTCAATGTAGAAGTCTCCTCGGTCGCCGCAAACCCGGTATACCGCAGTACGGAATTCCAGGAGATCCACGCTGCTGAAGACATCCGCACCGTAGCGGTCAACGGAAGGATTGTCTGGCAGGACGGCAGAACCATTTCCGCCCGGACCGCTGCGGTGTGGGAAACCGTCCATCCGTATGTCGGGGACATGTCTGCCAATGCCAGGACGGCAAGGGCAGCGGGAGTCCCGCAGTACTTCGGCCCGTTCACCAATGAACTGCAGACGGCAGCGGAACCGTACGGCTGGACCATCATCCTTGAGGAGCCTCTGTACGACCGGAGGGTCCAGGAACTGCAGATGGAACGGACCGCGGCAGTCCTCATTGCCTGTACCGGCAATCTCTCGGAAGTGACCTTCCGCTACAGTGCGGACGGTATGGACTGCACACTGTCCATCACCGAGCAGGATGCGGATGCCATGGCCGGCTTCCATGTGAAGGATGCGGCAGAGAGCTGCGCATTGCTGCAGAGGCTGATCGAATACTGAAAAAGACCGCAGGATGATCCTGCGGCCTTTTCTTATGCCTCAACTGTGTGCCGTCTTCCGTTTCAGCGTCAGCGCCAGCACAATGGACAGCGCGGTAACGACTACGATCAGCACCAGTGCCGGTGCATAGGAACCCAGGATATCATAGGACATACCGTACAGGGAAACAGACAGAGCGTAGGCCAGCGAGGTGAAGATAACCATCCGGGAATAGACTTCCGCGTACCGGTCCTTCGCCACCATCTGCACCAGCATGCTCAAGGCGACCGTGCTCAGGGAGAAGTACGCACCGTAGAGCACCGCACCGGCGCGGATCAGCACACCGTTGGCCGCAAACACCAGCATCATCACTGTTCCGGCAGCGCCGATGATGGACCAGGCGACAGATACGTACACCGGATTGATCCGGTCGCTCGCAAAGCCGTAGACCAGCTTGAAGACAATATTGCCGATCATGGCCGCAGTCAGTACTGTCGCGCTCGCTTCCAGGGAATAGCCGTGGGATACGGCAAGTGCGGAAAGGTGCTGGTTCATCCCGCACAGCATGCAGTAGCACACACAGGTGGAATACAGAACGACGATGATCGGCAGCGGCACTTTCGGAGATACCGGTTCATAGCCCGGCAGATCCGTCTTCACTTCTGCTTTTTTATCGTTCTTCATCCGCAGGGTCAGAGCGCACGGCAGTACCACCGCGCCCAGGAAGAGCGCCATCAGCCGCAGGGACATCTGGTAGGACAGTCCGGAAATGATCCGGCTGAGGATCGGGTTCATAACCGCTCCGAACACACCGCTGAAGGCCAGTGCTGCACCGACGGCCGAGCCGTTGCGGTCACCGTACCAGTCGCGCAGGATCATCGTGACCGGCAGCGCCGCGAAGCAGCACATGCCCACACCGGACAGCAGACCGCACAGGTACAGCATCCCGACACTGGACGCAAACGACATCAGTACATAGGAAATCATGCACAGAACAATACCGGATCCCATCAGGTAATTCAGCTTCACCTTCTGCTGCAGCTTTACGAATACCGGCGCAAAGAACGCGTTTGCCAGGGACACCAGTGTAACGATGATCGAGATCCTTCCGACACCGACGCCCAACGCCTTTGACAATGGGGAGAAGTAGATCCCCATGCAGTTGCTTACCATTCCCATGGCTCCGCCGATGCACATGCAGCATCTCAGCAGAATCCCGGTTCTTTCCTTGTTGTTCTCTTCCATGATTCTTCTCCTGAAACCTCGTTTATTATATCCCTGATTCCTGTACGGGCAATTGTTTTCAGGTTTCTTTCATTTTTCCGGGTTATTTTCATGATTTTGCAAGATAGAAATCTCCGGTATCTTCTTTTCCGGAATACTGTTAATATACAATAGATAAACAGCATTAGGGGGGTTCTGCATGAAAAAGATCGACAGTTCTGATAAAGTGAATCAGCTCCGCAGTGATATCCGCGGACGCGTCTACCAGAAATCTTTGGAAATGTCCAAACAGGGCATTCATATTACACGTCTGAATACCGGGAACCCCGCCGCCTTCGGCTTCGGTATGCCTGACAGTGTACGCAGCGCCCTGCTGGAAGGCATGGACCGTGCAGTAGCCTATTGTGATCCCCGCGGCATGGAAGAAGCGCGCGATGCCATTCTGAAATACCATACATCAAGAGGCATCCAGGGCCTCACGGAAGATGATGTCTTCATCGGCAACGGTGTCAGTGAACTGGCAACGATGATCGCTACCAGCGTTCTCTCCGCCGGAGATGAAATGCTCATCCCGATGCCGTATTACAGCCTGTGGACCAACGCTGTCCACCTCGCCATGGGAAAACCGGTCTACTATCACTGCGTTGAGGAAGAAGGCTGGATCCCGGACGTAGAGGATATGGAACGAAAGCTGACTGACCGCACACGCGTCGTCCTGCTCGTCAACCCGAACAACCCGACCGGTCAGGTCTATCCGCCCTCTGCTGTGAAGAAGGTCACGGATTTTGCGCGGAAGCACAATCTGCTGGTGATCTCCGACGAGATCTACGACCGGCTGATCTTCGATGATATTCCGTTTGAATCGACCGCAAAGATCGCACCGGATATCCCGGTCATCACAACGAACGGTCTGTCCAAGTCCCACATCATCTGCGGCTTCCGCTGCGGATGGGCAGTCATCAGCGGACCGCACGAACTGACGGCGGACCTGAACCAGGCGATGTTCAAGCTGGCAGCGATGCGTCTGTGCGGCAATACCCTGACACAGCTGGTCATCCCCGCTGCCCTCAACGATCCGGAAAGCACAAGAGCTATGCTCGTACCGGGCGGCAGACTGTACGAACAGCGGCAGGCTGCGGCAGAAGAGCTGGACAAGCTCCAGGAAGAAGGTCTGATCTCCTATCACAAACCGCAGGCTGCGTTCTACCTGTTCCCGAAGGTCGGAGACAGGATCAAGGTCAAGGACGATATCCAGCTGGCCTTTGACCTGCTCGAGTCCAAGCACATCCTCATTGTCAACGGCTCCGGATTCGGCTGGGCGGAACCCGACCATTTCCGGTTGATCCTGCTGCCGGAACCGGATGAACTGCGCAAGGCCATCCGTGACATCGGCGACTTCCTGCGGGACTACAGCCAGGCATAGTCAAATACAGACCACCGCTGTATGCAACGGTGGTTTTTATATTCTCCGGCACGGCTGTTTCACGCCACAATCGTTGAGGAGAACGGCGGATTCCTATATAATGTATAAGGAGATTTATACCTTTTGTATGCAAACAACCCACATCCGGAGGTTCATTCCTCCTCCGGTACTGCCAAGGGGGTCGATCATATGAAAAAACGCATTGGAAAAATGCCCCGTAAAATCATGCTGTGCTCCGGTCTGTCTTTGACCCTGGTGTTTTTCAATACTGTCGGTATCCATGCACTGGAGGAAGAAACGGAAGAGCCGGAAAACTCCCTGGCTGCGGAACCCGTCAATCAGGAGAATCCACCGGAGATTCCTGCAGAAGTGATCATTTCCGAAGAGCCGGAACCCAGCACGGAACCCGCACCGGAGGAAATCCAGACAATCATTCCTGAAGAACTGCCGGCGGCGGTAACGGAGACCGTTGCGGAGGAACCCGAAGCAGCACCGGGAGAGCCGCTGGAAACAGCTGTGGAAGAACTCGAACCCGTTCCGGAAGAAACACCTGCAGAGGAACCTGAACCGGATACGGAGGAAGAACCCGCGGCAGCTGATGCAGAAGATACCGATGTACCGGAACCGGCGGCTGAAGATGTCCCTGTACAGCGGGCGGCCGTGTCTGTTTTCGCTGCGCCTGCCGCAGACGGACAGGACCAGCAGACCGATGCAGCAAACACGGACAGCGATGCAGAAACTGCCGGAACCGTTACCATAAACATCAACGGTACACAATTCAGCCCTGATGACGATGAGTCCTCCTGCTGGTCGAACGGCACCGGCTGGAAGAACGTAGCCGGGCAGTACGTCGCAATGGTCGATTACAGCGGCGGCGGCACCATCTCCGCAGACGGAGGCACCCTGACGCTGTCTGTCGCCGGCGTTAACCGGATCGGCTCCCTGTCCGGCAACTGCTCCGTTCAGATCGTCGGCACAGGCATTGTACTGATTGACAGCATTGACATCACGGAAGGCAATACGATTACTCTGCACCCCAACACTGCTCTCTATGACGTGGGAAGTGCAGCCGTTTTCCTGCTGCAGGATGATGGAACAACCTATCTGCTCCTCAACGGCGGCATCCCCGGAATCCTGGATGAAACCTACAGCCTGGACGATCTCCAGCTGCGGATACCGGACGGATCCTCCCTGATGCTCGGCGCTGCTGCAGTGCGCACGGAAAGCTGGGTTGAAAACGGACAGCCGAAGGAAGAAGTCACTGTATACACGAATGATGTACCTTTCGAAGCCTTTGATTCCGTCCATGACGGAATGGTTGAGCTCAAAGGTGCGGTTGCCAGCGTCGTTCTCGGAAAGAACAGTACACTGACGGTGGACAGCGAAGCATCCATTGTCCTTAAGAGCGTTCAGATCGGTATCGGTACCGAATGCGCCGAACTGATTGTACAGGGAATCCTGGACATCGAAGGCGTTGTCGAGGGTGGCTTTGTGACGCTTGACGAGGGCGGATCGGTCACCGGCGAGGGGACGCTTCAGTCCACTGAGGTTACACTCAATCCCCAGAGCAGTCTCTCCACAAGCGTTCTGCTTGACAACAGCCGGCTGCGGATCAACGGC
This sequence comes from Solobacterium sp., assembly GCA_016291725.1. Lineage (GTDB taxonomy): Bacteria > Bacillota_I > Bacilli_A > Erysipelotrichales > Erysipelotrichaceae > Bulleidia. The sequence continues at coordinate 20,382 of JAEEYJ010000185.1, read as the reverse complement.
GATGGAATGACGGTTACCCCGCCGAAGCTCAAGGACAGCATCATCTATCTAGACGGACAGTCCATTACCATTCCGCTGCTGAACGCTTCCGGGACTTCCTATGTTGGAATGAATACTCTGGTTGAGAATGGCGGCTTCTGTTCGATCGGTGATATCAATCTCGACTCCGGCAGTACACTCAATGTTGTCTGCAACAATCATGAATATGTACCGTACACCACCGGTGAGCTTCCCCGTTATGTAGAAGACTGTGTCCTGACCATCCGGGGTTCCATCACCGGAGGAACCGTCAATGCCTATGCCGGTCTGGTGGAATACACCGGAACACAGACGGATAATCTGCCGCTCGCTCCGTATGATTCGGCAGCCAGAGTATACTATACAGCTGCGGATACAGAGTCTACGAACAATCCGCTGAACATGACCGCGGAAGCCGCAGCCGCACTGGCACAGACCGATACGATTCCCATGATGACATTCGTTGTTGTGGATACGTTGGTCTCGAATGAATTCCTGTCCCGCAAATGGATCATCGAAGGGGCCACGGCCCTGGAGCCGATAGAGCGGAAGACAGACCAGAGCTACACTTGTGCATCTTTCCTGGAAAAATGCGGAATCACAGGCACTACCATAACACCGGGACACTTATCCGAAGAGGCAAGATACTTCACTGCTGTGGAAATCATTGATCGTTACCTCAACCGTCAACGCTATTTCATGGATGACCGGACGCCCTTTGACCTGAATGATGTGATCATGGTACGGGTGCTCGAATGCATCGGAAGAGGCGGCCAGGGAGGATCTTCCTCCACGAATTCCGACGCGGCCTTCACCGGCAACGGTGAACTCGGAGGAACCGGAGCAGGTTCCACGCAGACAGGCGACGGTAAGGTAATCTTCGGCATGAATACAGTACCGGAGGACCCGGTGGATCCTGAACCGGATGAGCCGGCAGACCCTGATCCGGATGAAAATGATTCAAGCACGTCCACAACCCACACCAGCAGTACCGCAGCGGTTGTCAGCACAGCGCCTGTCACTGCAGATAACAGTGTGTGGACAGAGCCCGCAAAGACCACCTATACCGTACCGGTAACACCGGCACCGGTCTACGTACCGGAGACGCCGGCTGCTGCAGCATACACGGTTTACTTTGAAACCTACGGCGGTACAGAGATCCTTTCCCAGACCGTCGACCGTGGAACAACCGTAGTCAAGCCGGTGGATCCTGCCAAGGAAGGATTCCTGTTCGACGGCTGGTACAAGGACAAGGATCTGACGGAACCCTTCGATTTCCAGGTACCGATCGAAGCCGATACAACCGTATACGCCAGGTGGGCGGAACCGGCAGAAACTGTTCCTGCTCCGGCAGAGCCTGTGAAGAAGAGCCTGTCCTGGCTGTGGCTTCTGCTGGCATTGATTCTCGGTGCGCTGGGCTTCGGCGGCTGGCGGCTCTCCCGGAACACAGACGAAGAATAACGGATAAGGCAGAGTACAATACCCTGCCTTTTTATTGCCTGTTAGGTATTCCCTGCGTACAATAGTTTCTATGAGAAAAAACAGACTGCTGGTATTCTTTGTCATTACATTCGTCTTCAACATGGCCGCCAGTTTTGCCCATCCGGTCACACCGACCCTGATTGTTGAACGGAATCTGGACAGTTCGATGTTCGGTGTTGCGTTTGCCGCAATGATGACCATGAACTTCCTCTTTTCCCCGTTCTGGGGCAGGCTCTGCAGCTATGTTTCCACAAAGAAGATCATCTTCCTGTGCAGCCTCGGCTACTCTGTAGGCCAGATTATCTTCGGTACCGCAATGAGTGAACTGCAGGTCGTAGGCGGCCGTATGTTTGCCGGCATCTTTACCGGCGGTGTGTATACCGCCATGGCCAACCATGTCATCAACCTTACTGACGACCGCGGACGCGACCTGGTCTGGCTGACAACCATCCAGAATGTTTCCAGTGCGGTCGGCTTCTTTGTCGGCGGTATGCTCGGCATTTTCTCTGTAGGAACGGCCTTCACCGCACAGGTAATCCTGCTGTCCCTGTCCGGACTGCTCTACCTGCTGCTGTGCATCGATGATACAGCGTATAAAACAAAGCCGGAGACGCCGCTCAATGTCCGGGATGTCAATCCTTTCGCTGCCTTTGCGGCGGTACGGACCTTCATCACCCCGGCACTGGCGCTGCTCTTCGTGATTGTCGCGGTATCCGCTGTCGGCCAGAACTCCTATGAACAGTGCTTCAACTACTACATCAAGGACCAGTACGGGATGACTTCCGCCTACAACGGCATCTTCAAGGCTGCCATCGCGGTTCTGACACTGGTGCTCAACAGCACCGTCAGCCTCTGGCTGCAGCGGAAGACGGACATCAACCGTTCCTTCATCTTCATCCTCGCTGCCTGTACACTTCTGACCGGATCAATACTGGTCAACCACAGCCAGATCCTGTTCGTTGCTGTATACATCTTTTACAGCAGTGTTATGGTCCTGCGTCTGCCGCTGCTGCAGACCCTGGCCGCCAACCAGTCCACCGAACGTACATCCAACGAAGTCATGGGCTTCTATCAGTCCATGAACTCCCTCGGCGGCATCTTCGGCGCCTTGTTTGCTGGACTGATCTACACATCCGGACCGATGCGGCCGTTCATCCTGGCGTTTGCAGCGTTCCTGGCTTCAACCCTGATCGGCTTTGTCTACTATGGACATCACCGGAAATCCCGTGCCTGAAAGCTTTTGATCAAAAGAAATACATGACCGCCTGTTCAACAGGCGGCCATGTTTTTTCTGTATGTTCTGCCGGCTTACAGGAAGGCAAAGTCTTCCTTTGAACGCATTCGCAGGATGAATGCATTGAGCAGCCGTCCGCAGGCAGTGAAGTCTTCCGGATCGATCATCTCCACACAGGAATGTGCGTAGCGGGAAGGTACGGAGATCACTCCGGTCGGCACACCTCCGTATCCCATGTGCAGGGCACCGGCATCGGTACCGATCCCGGTAAAGATCTCCGTCTGGTACGGAATCCCTTCCTCCGCAGCGCATTTCTCCAGGAACTTCCACACGGCTTTCGAAGCGATCAGGCTGGCATCCATGATCTTGATGCCGGCGCCTTCCCCGAGTCCCAGCGTATGATCCATCATGCCTTCCGGTGTGTCACTGACCGCTGTGGTATCCACAGCCAGTGCCACATCCGGCCTTAGCTCTGCTGCGGCTGCGTACGCACCGCGCAGACCGACTTCCTCCTGGGTGGAGAATATACCGATCAAAGTACCGTATACTTTACCGAAATCCACGGTCTCGAACGCATTGACCAGCAGCGCGCATCCGCAGCGGTCATCGAACGCATGGCCGTAAAGCCGGCTTCCTGCTTCACGGACCGGGGAGTCCCAGGTGATGCAGTCGCCCGGCCTGATGCCCATGGCTTCCACGTCTTCCTTGTTCCGGGCACCGACATCGATGTACAGCTCCCGGTAGCCGCGGATCATCTGTGCGTTGTCGAATTTCATCATATGCGCAGAGATGGTGCCGATGACGCCGGGATGCGGCCCGTTGTCACTGGTGACGATGACCCGCTGTGCCGGCAGGATCCGGTCATCGTGGCCGCCGAGCTTTTCGAATCTCAGCAAACCGCTGCTTTCGATCTTCTTTACGATGAAGCCTACTTCATCTGTATGGGCAGAGACGGCAAGTACCGGTCCTTTGTTGGCTCCGTGCTTGACAACGATCAGGTCTCCCAGTCCGTTGACGTAGATTTCATCCGCTCTGTCCTTCAGCCGTTCGTAGAGGAACCGGATCACTTCATGCTCGAATCCGCAGGGTCCGGGGATGTCGACGAGTGTCTTCAGCAATTCTTTCATATACTCTTTCTCCTGACTGTATTCTACCACGTTCATAGAAAAAGCCCGGCCTTCCGGCCAGGCTGTTTGTCTGTACTATTCCCCTGCCAGTGCTATGATGGCATCCGCCAGAAGCTTGGTGTTCAGATCGATCTGCTCCATAGTAATGAATTCGTTCGCTACATGGACGCTGCTCGGGCACTTGTAGCCTTCCGGACCGAAGCTGACAGCGTTCTTCAGATGCCTTGCGTAGGTACCGCCGCCGATCCGCATCGGCTTTGCGTCTGTTTCGCCTGTCCGGTCGATGAAGACCTTCAGCAGACCCTGCACCAGTTCGGAATCCTCCGGAATGGAGAAGCCCTGTCCGTAGTACCAGCGCTCCAGTGTACCGCCTGCCGCGGCCGCTGCTTCATCCAGACGCTTGTGGAGGAAATCCGCCTCCATGCTGGTAGGCACCCGCAGGTCCAGGGTGATGAAGAAGCCGTTTTCATCCCAGTGCATAACACCGAGGTTGCAGGTCAGCCGGCCGGAGTAGTCTTCGAAATCCAGTCCGAGATTCTCACCGTAATAGCCCATGCCGAAACTCTCTACAAGACCGTCAATGCTCTTCTTGTCTTCCTCTGCAAGCGGGAGATCCTTCATGAGGTAAATCAGACCCTGCAGAGCATTGGCGCCTTCCCACGGCAGAGATGCGTGACAGCTCTCTCCCTGCATGAAAATTTCCGTACCGCCTTCCACAGGGGTCAGGGTCCAGCTGAATTTCTCCGGCAGTTCTATACCGGAAACGCCGCAGCGGACCGTCTGGATATCCAGCGGCACAAACGCTTTCGCAGTGCCCGGGGCGATATTGGATGCCTGTCCTGCATCCAGGCGGACCGCCGAGGCATACCTGCGCACAATGCGTCCACCGCAGCCGCTCTTCTCGGAACTGACAACCGGGAAGTTGGCGTCCGGGCTGAAGGACAGATCCGGCATGCCCATCTTTTCGATGTAGTAGTCCACGCACTTCATACCGGTCTCCTCATTGCAGCCGAGGATGATGCGTACTTTCCGCTTCAGGGGGATTCCTGCTTCCTTGACTGCTTTCAGGGCATATACAGACATAATGGCCGGCCCCTTATCATCCAGCGCTCCACGGGCATACAGCTTATCATCATGAATCTCTGCTGCAAACGGAGGATACAGCCATCCGTCCCCGGTAGGCACGACATCCAGGTGTGCCAGGACACCCAGCATCTCCTCACCCTCACCGTAGTCAATATAGCCGCAGTAACCATCCAGGCTATGGGCCTCCAGGCCCAGACGCCTGGCCATAGCCAATGTACTCTCCAGACAGTCATTGACGTCCTTGCCGAACGGCATGCCTTCTTCCGGCTTTCCTTCCAGTGAAGGATACCGCAGGCATTCCTGCATGTCCGCAATCAGTTCTTCCTTGTGTTCATCAATCCATTTGTCAACTGCTTTGTTCACAACCCTTCCTCCTTAATAGATTTTCGCTCCGCATTCCGGGCAGTATTTCTGGCCGTAGGTTCTTGCACCGCATTCCGGACAGAACGGTACATTGTGGGTTTCTTCCAGTGTTTTGTCCTTCGGCCAGCTGACTTTGTACGCCAGGTTCAGAGTCTTTGTTTCCTTCGGTTCCAGCTTCAGCTTCCATGTCAGGATGCCGGTTTCTTCCTTGAACGCCGCACCGTCTTTGTCTACAGCCTCAACAACAATGGTCTTGTCCTGGGAAACCGGGATCTGATCCGTTACCGTAATCTCTGTTTCCTTGGTTTTTCCGTTGGTGATCTTCAGTTCATAGGCATACTCGGTTGTACGCTGGTTCTTGAGCATGGCTTCGGATGTCTTCCGCTTCTTCTCTGTACGGCTGACCTGGATGCCTTCTTCCTTGCCGAGCGGGATATCCAGGGTATCCTTGGTCAGGTCTGCTGTGATATCTGTTTCTCCGGCATAGACACCATTGAGGTAAATGCCTGCCGTGCCGTGGATATCCTCCGGCAGATCCTGGGTCTTTACCTTTGCGGCAAGATACGCCCGTACATCCATCTTCGGCACGGCAGACACGGCATACTCTGCCGGCAGCTGGTATTCAAGCAGGTCCGCCATAGTGCCCTTAGTACCGGCTGTAATGGTCTTTGTGCCCGGCAGGCTGTATTCCGTCAGCGTATCGCTGCTTTCCGTTTCAGCCGTGCTTGTCTCTATACGCTGCAGCTGTGCTGTGCCGGCCATCGCTCCCATCATCATCGGTGCTGCGTCTTCCATCGCTTCTTCATACACCATGTTCCGCATCATCTTTGCAGAGCTTCGGCGTACGCTTCCCGATGACTGCACTGCTGTTCTGAAGTTCAGATACACAGGATCCAGCACGGGCAGGCTGCCGCCTGACGGTGTGCTTGTCAGCAGCGATGTCTTTACTGCTTCCCAGTCTTCTCCGGTATGCTGGAAGAGCCTTGCGCGCACCTTCAGGGTCAGCGGTCCTTCGGCATCCGTATGTACTTCATACACCGGTGCCCAGCTTGCAGCCTGTTCATGGTACTGTACCTCGAAGTCATAGGTTCCTGCCCCAGGTGCGTCCAGCACCGCGGTAATCACCGGCAGGTTCTCCAGTCTGTCCGCTTCCTTGAGCGCTCTCTGCTGGAGCTTGATCTCCTTCTTGAGGCTGTTGACTTCCTCGTACAGACCGTTCAACCGCTCGGGAAGCTTTTCAATATAGTGCTCTACTTCCGCCAGATCCGGCTTTGCTGTACCGCTGAAGGAACCGTTCTCCTTCCAGAGCTCTGCCTGCAGTTCCAGTACTTCCGTCTTCTTCTGCAGGTCTGCGATCCGTTCCCGGATCTTTACCGATTCCCGGTCATCGTCTTCTTCATCTGCACCGTGGCGGAAGCGGATATCCGCCAGCTGGATCCCGGCAGGAAAGAACAGTTTAACAGTATCGATCACAGCACTGTTGGACAGTCCCATGATCTCCAGTTCATTCACTCCCCCGGCCAGCTCCGTCCTTCCGGTGCGGGTCACGTCTGCGCCGCTGCGGTAGATCTGCACCGCTCCGGCCGTAGTCTTTACTCTTTGCATGTTTGACCTCCGTTTCCTGTTGTTTGTCTACAGATTCATTTTAGCAGGTATGGTGTTTGAAAAACATCTGTCCGTTCATTCTGCAGTATAATGAAGCTGACGGAGGTAATACCATGGATACAGTCGTAAGCCTGGACAAGGCAAAGGAAATCATTGACAGCGGCATCGATCAGGCATCTGCCCTCATCAAGAACAATGATCAGCTGAATGACCTGATGACGAAAGTACAGACAAAGATCGAGGAAACACCGGTGCTCAATACAGCGTCCGCGGATTTCCGGACCACGCTTCAGATGGTGAAGAGCTACGCAAAGAAGGAATATACCGGAATCTCTCCGAAGACCGCGGCGATACTGGTCAGTGCGCTGCTGTATCTCATCAAGCGCAAGGATCTGATCAGTGACAGCATTCCGCTGATCGGTGCGCTGGATGATCTGGCCGTCATCGCGGCGGCGCTGAAACTGTCCGAACCGGATCTGAAGGCCTATCTGGAGTGGAAGAAGGCAAAGGAAGCAGAAGCCTGATGGAGATCCGGAACATTCCGTATTCCGATATTCCCCAGGTGCTGGAAATCTATGCCCAGGGTGTCGAAACGGGCAGGAGCACCTTTACAAGAACGGTCCCGTCCGTGGAGGAGTGGGACAAGGGGCATCATCCGTTTGCAAGGGTCGGTGCCTATGAAGGAAGTCTTCTGATCGGCTGGGCTGCCCTCTCCCCCACGTCATCCAGACCGCACTACAGCGGTGTCGCGGAAGTCAGCCTGTACATCCGGGATGGATACCGGGCAGGCGGTGTCGGTACCGCATTGCTGAAAGCGGAGATGGAGGAAGGCGAGAAAAACGGCATCTGGACCTTCTACGGCCATATCTTCTCTTCCAACAAGGCCAGTATCCGGATGTGCGAGAAAGCCGGCTGGCGGCTCGTCGGTACGCGCGAGAAGATTGCCCGGGACGCGTTCGGTGTCTGGCAGGACACTACGATTATGGAATACCGCAGCAAAACGGTAGGGATTGACTGAAAAGCATCCGGAAGGTGCTTTTCTGTGCTGTACAGAGACGATGAACAAGTATGCTTTGCTGTACCGTGCGGAGCCCTGGATGCGCCGTACGGCAGAACAGGGATATCTCAGGGAAGGCTACGAAGTCTTTTTTGAGGATGATGACACCCTGCTCCTGGTGCTTCATACTGTGCCTGTGGATGAAGAAACAGAGCGGAAGATGCTGCAGGTGATTCTTTCGGCTTTCCGTCGTTCCGGTTCTGCCGGAAACGCGGTGCTGGACCTGTCGGATCTTATGAACCGGCATATCGGCAGACTGGCGGAAAACCAGTGCAGCAGCCTGAAATTCCACGATCCTTTTCTGGATGAACTGAAGCAGCTGCAGATCAAACAATTGTTACAGAACTGAATGCACAGCCATGCTGTGCATTTTCTGTGTGCCGGTATGGTAGAATGGAATCAAGAGAACACTGATATACAAGGAGGTCAATGTATGCTTCACGAGATCAAGTTTTCATCATTCAACGAACGGGATACTGTCTATGGATGGGTCTACGTTCCTGCCTGTGAACCGGAAGGCATCATCCAGCTCATCCACGGCTTCGGAGAGCATTCACGCCGTTATCTGCACATGATTACATCCTTCATGGAAGCCGGCTACATCGTTGCGGCGGACGACCATGTCGGCCACGGCAAGACAGCGCTGGAGAATGATAAATGGGGCGACTGGGGCGGCAAAGGATATACCGTCATGGTTGAAGACGAGAAGCGCCTGCATGACATCGTCAAGGACATGTTCCCGGATGTTCCGTACTTCATGTTCGGACACAGCATGGGCTCCTTCATCACCAGGATGTACATGTCCCGGTACGGTGAGGATCTGGACGGAGCTGTCATCTGCGGTACTGCAGGTGTCTGGTCCGGCGATCCTGCCAGCATCGAGCTGGTGAAGAAAGCCGCGGAAACCGATCCTGAAGGTGCAGATCCTACCCTCGGCGGTGCAATGATGGGCTGGATGTTCTCCCGCATTGAGGAAGGTGTTACCCTCGGAAACGAGTGGATCTGCCACGATCCGTATGTTCAGAAGGATCATGCGGCTGACCCGTTCGACGCCTTCACCAAGCCGGTTTCCAACCGTTCCTGGCTGTATTTCCAGCAGATGATGGAAGACATCACCGGTCCGGAGTGGGCAAAGAAGGTTCCCACAGACCTGCCGATCTTCAATATTGCCGGCGACCAGGACCCGGTCGGTTCCTTCGGCACCGGTGTCTATCAGGTGTCCAACTGGCTGATTGACAGCGGACACAATGTAAAGACCCACCTCTACAGCGGTTATCGTCATGAGATCCACAACTACGCCGACCTCAAGGACGTCGTGGAAATGGATATCATCGATTTCCTGGATTCCTGCCTTTGATTCATTCCGGATCTCTGTCTGCACCGACCTACAGCTGGCAGTGCCTCCGGCACCGGTCAGTTTCCGGGAAAGGAAGGAATAGTATGAAAAAGATCTACGGCAATTACAGACACGTCGACCGCGGCAGCTGCAGTACGGTCATCATCGGCAAGAACGCATCCGCGACCGGCAGAGTCATCCTCGGCCACAACGAAGACGACGAAGAATGCTACGTACAGGCTCATCTGGTTCCTCACCTCAAGCATAAAGAGGGGGAAATGATTGTCTTCGATGATGGCAAGGCAGTCATTCCGCAGGTTCCTGAAACAGCCGCGTATTTCTGGACAGATGTTAAGTGCCTGGGCGGAATCTCCTTTGCGGACTGCTTCATCAATGAGTACGGTGTCGCTGTTGCGACAGACTCCTGCCGTCCGAGCAAGGACATCTATGAAGGCAAAGCAGACAACCGGGAAGCCTACGGCCTGGCCTACGCACTGCGCACACTGATCGCGGAACGGGCTACCAGCGCGCGCCACGGTGTTGAAGTCGCGATGGAGCTCATCGAGAAGTTCGGCTACGTCTCCGCCCGCACCTATCACATCGCGGACAAGAACGAAGCCTGGGCGCTGCAGGTCCCGAAGGGATTCAACGCGGTAGCCCGCAGGATCGGCGATGATGAAGTCTACTACATGCCGAACCACTTCACAATCCACGAGATCGACTTTGATGATCATGACAACTTCATCGTCTCCCCTGGCCTGGTCACGCACGCCATCGAAGCAGGCTGGTATACACCGGCGAAGGAAGGCGATTACAGCGACTTCGACTTTGCGGCAGCCTATCAGTTCGGCGAGAACCAGTATGCCAACGTACACCGTGCACAGGGCGCCTGGTATCTGCTGACAGGCGAGATGATCCCGGAAGAGAAGATCAAGAGATTCTCTGCCAAGGCAACCCGCAAGTATACGATCGACGATGTGAAGAAAGTGCTCCGCTTCCACTATGAAGGCATGGAGATGGACCATACCGAAGGCGGAAAGCTCAATCCGCACAGAGGCTACCGTACCGTAAATACCATCTGCAACAACGTTACGGTTGAGAGTATGATCTTCGACTTCGCTGATGATCCAATTGATACGAAGATGTACAGAGCGCTGCCGAAACCCTGCATTTCTCCGTTCACACCGTGGTATCCGCTCGCGCTGGCGAAGATCCCGCACGCGTATGAGCATCTGAATACCGTTGCTGCGAAGGGATCCCATTTCGATGCCGGCGAGGACGAGATGAAATATGATCCTACCAAGGCGTGGTGGATCTTCAAGACGGTGCAGTGGTTCACCGACCTGAACTACCGCTTCACGCATACGCTCATCAGTGAGCGCATTGCCGAGATCGAGAAGAAGTGGGACGCTGAGCTGCCTGCCATCGATAAGACCTACGCTGCGCTCAAGGAAACCGATCCGGAAGCTGCGAAGAAGTTCCTGGCGGACTACACCGCTGCGCAGGCGCAGAACGTTCTTGACTACACACTGGATCTGATCGACTATATGGCCAACCGGCGGATCCGTGAGGACAAGTACGACTGATCCGGCTGAATCTTCTGATTCTTCTGAAAGAAGCTGCTCTGTGCAGCTTCTTTTGTTCAGCATTCACCGCCGTGGATGCTGCGCCGGGTTTTCTGCATGTTACAATGAAACGTAGTTACAAGGAGTGTGCGGCTTATGAAAATCCGTTTGACCCATCTGACAAAGGAGTTCCCCAACAAGAACAAAAAAGCCGGTGGTTTCGTAACCGCTGTCAACGATTTCGACTTTACCATCCCTGACGGCAAGCTCATCGGTCTGCTCGGACCGTCCGGATGTGGGAAGAGCACCCTGCTGAACATGATCTGCGGTCTGGAGCCTCCGACATCCGGCCGTATCTTCTTCGGAGAGGACGACGTAACGGAGCTCCCTCCGGAGAACCGCGGTGTGGGCATGGTGTTCCAGAGCTATGCGCTGTATCCTCATCTGACCGTTCTGCAGAACATTCTGTTCCCGCTGGAAAACCTGAAGGGAAAGGAACGGCTGAGCAAGGATGTGATGAATGCCAAAGCAGAAGAAGCAGCCCGTCTGGTGCAGATCGATCAATTGATGGACCGGAAGCCCGGAGAGCTCTCCGGCGGCCAGCAGCAGCGTGTAGCCATCGCAAGAGCGCTGGTCAAACGGCCGAGAGTGCTTCTGCTGGATGAGCCCCTCTCCAATCTCGATGCGCGTCTTCGTCTGCAGACAAGGGAGGAAATCCGCCGCATCCAGAAGGAGACGGGCATCACGACCGTCTTCGTTACCCATGACCAGGAAGAAGCCATGAGCATCTCCGATGAAATCGTTGTCATGTCCGCCGGTGTTCTGCAGCAGACCGGTATGCCGCAGGAAGTCTACGATGATCCCATCAACCTGTTTGTTGCGATGTTCCTGGGAACGCCGGCAATCAACGTTTTCAGCGGACAGATCCGGGACTGTGCGCTGTACATCGGCGAGGAACGCTTGCTGGAGACCCCCGGCATCCCGGACCAGGAAGTAACCGTCGGCATCCGTCCGGAGGGCTTTGTACTGGATGCGGACGGTCCGTTCTCCATGGAGATGGACCGGGTGGAAGTCATGGGCCGGGATACAACCCTGATCTGCCGGCATCCGAAGTTCCGGGGAGATACGGTGCGGGCCATCGTGCCTTCCGATACCGTCGTGAAGCGGGATTCCGGAACGGTACGGCTTACTCTGAAGCCTGCCAAGGTGCATCTGTTCCGCCCCGATACAGGAGAAAGGGTCCGGTACTGATATGGGCAAAGCAAGTGTAAAACCCTGGCTGTATCTGCTGCCGGCGCTGGTCTTCCTCAGCATCTTCATGGTCTATCCCCTGTTCGATGTTCTGGTCTATTCCGTAGAGGAAGGCTATAATTCCGCCTCCCAGACCTTCTTCGGTGTCGGTCTGTACAACTATGCCTATGTCCTGCGGGATCCTTATTTCCTGCAGGCTCTGAAGAATACCTTCATCCTGGTCATTATTACCGTGCCCCTTTCCACCGGCATTGCCCTGCTGATCTCGCTGGGACTGCACTCCATTCCGAAGTTCAAGGAACTCTTCCAGACCATCTTCTTTCTGCCGTATGTGACCAACACCCTCGCAGTCGGCCTGGTGTTCATGATCCTGTTCAAGAAGACGCCGTATTCCGATGGGTTCATCAACCTGCTCATCAATTTCTTCGGCGGGCAGAGCGTAGATTTCATCGAAGGGCCCTACTGGGCGAAGATCTTTGTCATGAGCTTCTATACCGTGTGGGTGGTCCTTCCCTTCAAAATACTGATTCTGACCAGCGCGCTGGCGTCCGTGGATCCGGTGCTGTACAAGGCCGCCAAAGTGGACGGCGCTTCCCGGGGCAGGATTTTCCGCAGAATCACCCTGCCCATGATTTCCCCTATGATCTTCTATCTGGTCATTACCGGCTTTATCGGGGCCTTCAAAGCCTATGCGGATGAAGTCGCCATCTTCGGCACCAATCTGAACGCAGCCGGTATGAATACGATTGTCGGCTTTGTCTACGATATGCTGTACGGAGACAGCGGCGGCTATCCGTCCTATGCGTCTGCTGCAGCCTTGATCCTCTTCATGATCGTCCTGACCATTACGGTCATCAACCTGCTGGTCAGCCGGCGTACATCCGTGAATGTGTGAGGTGGGCTATGACTACGTTTGAACAGATTGAAAAGAAAGCCCGTACGAAGAGAACCGCGCTCAGTACAGTCACCTACATCCTGCTGGTGCTCTGGGCAATCATCGTCCTCTTCCCCTTCTACTGGATGGTCCTCACCTCCGTAAAGAGCTACAGTGCCTACAACTCCGAGTACATTCCGAAGCTCTATACCCTGGCGCCTACCCTGCAGAACTACAGGGACGCCTTTACGGCAGTTCCTTTGGCAAAGTACTTTACCAATACCCTGATCTTTACCCTGGCAACCACCGGAATCATGCTGGTGGTGACCGTTCTGGCCGCCTATGCCTTCGCCAGATTGAAATTCAAAGGAAAGAACCTGCTGTTCACCCTCTTCCTGGCCCTGATGATGATCCCCAACGAACTGGTCATCATCACGAACTTCGTCACCATCACCGACTGGAACCTGCGCAATACCTTCCTCGGCCTCATTCTGCCGAGCGTTACGTCCGTCTTCTATATCTACCTGCTCAAGGAGAACTTTGAACAGGTGCCGGAAGAACTATACAAAGCGGCCAAGATCGATGGTACTTCGGATCTGAAATACCTCTGGAAGGTCATGATTCCGATCTGCCAGCCTACCATTGTCACAGTCGTCATCCTGAAGGTCATTGAATGCTGGAACTCCTATGTATGGCCGCGGCTGATCACCGATGACGCAGCGTATTTCCTCGTTTCCAACGGAATCCAGGAAATCCGGGAGAACGGCTTCGGACGGGAGAACATCCCGGCCATGATGGCCGCCGTTGTCGTGATTTCCGTACCGCTGATCATTCTCTTCCTGATCTTCCATAAAAAGATCATGGCGGGTGTATCCCGGGGAGGTACCAAAGGATCATGAGAAAGAAGCTTCTCTGTCTCTGTACAGCCGTTCTTCTGCTGTGCGGCTGCCATGGTTCCCGCGGCCTGGATGCCTTTGCGGTGCCGGAGGCCTTTGACGATGCCCGCCAGTACGAGATCACCTTCTGGGCGAAGAACGATACCAACAAAACCCAGACCGCCATCTACACCCAGGCAATCAAGGATTTCCAGGCCCTGTACCCCAACATCACCGTAACCATGCGCCTGTATACCGACTACGGCCGGATCTACAACGATGTCATTACCAACATCGCTACAAACACAACGCCGAACGTCTGCATCACCTACCCGGATCACATCGCAACCTACATGACCGGTACGAATGTCGTCGTACCGCTCGATGAACTCTTCGAGGATCCGGGATACGGGCTCGGAGGAACGCTGCTGAACTACGACGGGCCCGGAAAGGATGAAATCATCCCGCAGTTCCTGCAGGAATGCAGGATCGGCGAACACTACTACGCAATTCCGTTCATGCGTTCCACCGAGGCGGTATACATCAACAAGGACTTCGTGGAACAGCTGGGCTATCAGGTGCCGGACGTTCTGACCTGGGACTGGATGTATGAAGTGGCGGAGAAGGCGACCGCCAAGGATGGGAACGGAGACTATCTCATCAACGGCCAGAAGGTTATGATTCCCATCATCTACAAGTCCACGGACAATATGATGATCCAGATGCTGAAGCAGCTGGATGCCGGCTATTCCGACGAAGAAGGCACCATTGCTGTGTTCAACGATACGACGAAGGAACTGCTGTACACCATTGCGGAACATGCCCGCAGCGGCGCATTCTCCACCTTCAAGATCTCCAGCTATCCGGCCAACTTCCTCAATGCCGGGCAGTGCATCTTTGCGATCGATTCCACCGCCGGTGCAACCTGGATGGGAACGGATGCCCCGCTGCTGGATATCAGTCCGGACAAGCTGGTACGCTTTGAAACCGTGGTGCGCATGGTGCCGCAGTTCCATCCGGATCAGCCGAAGATGATCTCCCAGGGACCTTCCCTGTGCATCTTCAACAAGAGCGATCCGCAGGAAGTGCTCGCTGCCTGGCTGTTTGCCCAGTATCTGATCACCAATGAGGTACAGATTGCCTATGCGGAAACAGAGGGCTACGTGCCGGTGACGGCCAAAGCGCAGAACACCGAAGAATACCAGGCTTATCTGGCTGCGGAAGGCATGGACAACAATGAGCACTATGCCATCAAGATCCTGGCCTCCCGCCTTCTGCTGGAACATCCGCAGTACACCTTTACGACACCGGTCTTCAACGGTTCAGCATCCCTGCGTGATGCGGCAGGCCAGATGATCGAGAACGTCACCAAGTCCGTACGCCGGAAGCAGACCATTGATGAAGCGTACATGGAGCAGATGTTCCAGGAAGTCAACGCTCTCTACCGGCTGGACCAGCACGGTGCTTCCCGTACCGATCCTCAGGATCTCGGACCCCTGCCTGCCGGCTCAAAAGCGCTGCTGGGCACCCTGGCTGCGGTCTGGGCGCTGATCCTCGTATACCTGGCTCTGCAGAAAATGAAGCACCGTACATAGAACTTCTGCAAAAACAGCACGATTGAAGTATAATAATATGTGCTGCAGAAATACTTGCAGCGGGGAGAAAGATAATGAAGAAATTTACGGCAATTCTGCTTGGCGCAGCAATGCTGGCAGGCTGCACAGGCAAAACAGACAACACACCGGAGCCGACAGAAGACTTCACAAAGTCCGAAGGTGTCATGACGTATGCAGAGTATGCTGACGCAGCTCTTGATACCGAAGTGACGATTGAGGCATATGTCCAGGCACACCAGTCCTGGTGGGATGACAAGATCACCGTCTATGCCCAGGATCCGGACGGAGCCTACTTCCTGTACAACATGACCTGCACGGAAGAGGACGCTGCCAAGCTGGTAGAAGGCCAGAAGATCAAGGTTACCGGCTTCAAGAGCGAGTGGGCAGGTGAAATCGAGATCGTTGATGCAACATTCGAGATCGAAGAAGGCAGCTGGATCGCTGAGCCGGTCGACGCTACAGAGCTCTGGGGCACGGTTGACATGATCACCCGCCAGAACCAGAAGGTTCTCTTCAAGGATCTGACCGTGGAAGACTACGGTGACGGCAATGCCTTCGCGTACAAGAACGCAGAAGAAAAGACCGATGACCTGTACTTCAAGGTTACAAGCGGCGACACAACCTATGAATTTATCGTTGAGTTCTACCTCACAGGCGCTGATACAGACGTATACAAGGCGGTTGAAGGCCTGAAGGTCGGCGACAAGATCGACGTGGAAGGCTTCCTGTACTGGTACGAGGGACCGAACCTCCACACAACAAAGGTTACTGTTAAGTAATACCTGATCCTGAAGACCGTTGGTTCTGATGAACCAGCGGTCTTTTCTGTATAATGGAACTATGCTTCAATCAGAGATCATCACCTACCGGATCCACCGGAAAACCATCCCTGTCCAGAAAGTCGCCTGTGAGCGCTGGACGGATTTTGAGTTTGTTTCTCCCCGGATGACCGATGCGGCATTCGAAGCCCTCTCCTCCGTCTACCGCAGGGAGATGGTGGAAAAGTACCCCTGGTATTTCGGAACGCTGTATCTGTACCGTATGCCGGAAGATCTCTCTGTATCCGGCAGACTGCTCACCCTGGCTTCCGCAAAGAAGCTGCTGGAGAGTGACACGTTCTCGACGGAGGCACGCTGGCTGCTGCATACGCTGAAGGACAGGAACTGTCTGTCCGTCATCCGCGGACAGCGTACGCTCAGGCACAGTGCTGTGCCGTATACAGAACAGACAGGATTCCTTTCGGATCTGGACGCGAAGCTGGCGGTCAACAGTTCCTTCTTTACCTTTGATCTCCTGGACTGTGATTCTCCCTATGATGTATACGGGGTACCCTACGGACTGATGGTCAAGGACGGCCGGATCCTGAATCCTCCCCTCTATGACCGGGAGGCGCTGCTGGTGCACCGGGATGGAAGCGTTACGGTGCGGAAGACCGGGCTGCAGGACATCCGAATCAGTGTACAGGGAACGCTCTATACCCGGCCTCAGTGGCGGAAAACACCCTATCATCACCTTCACGACATTGTGGTCATCGGGTCTACGGTAGTGGATGTCCGCTACGGCGGCAATACCCCTGTCCCCTCTGCCGGATACGTCATTTCTTCCCTGCACACAAGCCTCCGCCCGGGAGATCCGGTTGAATACTCCGGTCTGGAGGATGTTGTCTTCGGGATTCAGGCCGGACCGGCTTCCGTGATCGACGGGGCGCCCGTGCCTTCCTTCCTCTCTGCGTATTACAGCCCTTTCCTCCCCTTCCGGACATCATTTCCGCCGGCACGCTATCCGCTGGATTACGGGAAAGCCGCTGCACCGCGGATCGTTCTCGGTGCGGATGCAGAGATGCGGCCGGTGCTGGTATGGGTGGAAGGACGCAAACATCCGGAAACAGAAACGGAAAGCCAGGGCATTTCCCTGATGGATCTGGGCTATGTGCTGAAGGACCTGGGTCTGGTCCAGGCTGTGAATCTGGATGGCGGCGGGTCGGCGCAGATCCTGCTGGACGGCAGGCGGGCGCTGCGGGTATCCGGAGAGTCCGAACGGCCGGTGCCGGCGGCACTGATTATCCGCTGAGCGTACAAATCCAGGGAAATGTTGTATCATAGAATAAATACGTATTTACAGATATCAGGAGACCATCATGTTTAAGAATCTGAACAAAACCGAACGTGCCTGGGTATTGTATGACGTAGGAAACTCTGCGTTCACCATGCTGGCGTGTTCACTGATCCCCATCTTTTTCAAAGAGCTGGCAATCGGTACTGCGCCCGGACAGATTACGTCCGACCAGGCGACAGCCTACTATTCCATTTCCATCTCCGTCGTTACCATTGTGGTTGCCCTGCTCGGTCCGATCTGCGGTGCGTTTGCGGACCATAAGGGTATGAAGAAGATCTTCTTTACCACTGCGGTTGCGCTCGGTGTTGCGGGCTGTATCCTCAATGGATTCGCCAAAACATGGACAGCGTTCATTGTGATCTATGTTCTGTCGAAGATCTTCTATTCCGTATCGCTGACCTTCTATGATTCCATGCTCAATGACGTTACGACGGAAGAACGGATGGATGAAGTATCCTCCTACGGCTATGCGTGGGGATACATTGGTTCCTGCCTGCCCTTCATCGTAGCGATGATTGCCTATATTATCAGCGGCGGTCTGAGCGAAGATCTGATGCTGATTTCCCCGGAAGCGGGCAAGATCATCGGCTTCACGGTGACCGGTGTCTGGTGGCTGCTGGTTACCCTGCCGCTCATCAAGGAATACAAGCAGATCAACTATGTCGAGCCTGAGAAGCACGCTGTGCGCAAGGTCTTCTCCCGGATCGGCAATACACTGAGAACGATCGCGACCAAGGACAAGAAGGTTCTCTTCTTCCTCATTGCTTTCTTCCTGTACATTGACGGTGTAGGAACCATTATCGACAACTGCATCAATATCGGTACCGACCTCGGTCTGCCTACCGTAGGACAGGTTGTCTTCCTGCTGGCGACCCAGGTCGTGGCTTTCGGTGGATCGCTGACCTTTGCCCGCCTTTCCCAGAAGCATGATACGGTTCCTCTGATCCTGATCTGCATCTTCGGCTACTTCTGTGTCTGCCTGTATGCGCTGACCCTGAAGACACTGCTGCACTTCGGCATTCTGGCCTTCGGTGTCGGCTGCTTCCAGGGTTCCATCCAGTCCCTTTCCAGAAGCTACTACTCCAAGATCATTCCGGCAGAGAACTCCGGTGAATACTTCGGTATCTATGATATCTTTGCCAAGGGAGCGTCATTCCTGGGCTCTGCAGTCATCGCAGCGGTGAAGCTGGCCGGCGGCACCATCAACATCGCGGTAGCCTCTCTGGCTGTCTTCTTCGCCCTGGGATTCATCTTCCTGAAGATCTCCGACAAGCAGCCTTCCATCAGGGAATAGAAAGAGATTACACTCTGATTATCTGTACAGCAATAAAGGGGAGCTCTGAAGGCTCCCCTTTTCTTTGTATCCGCAGCGGATATCGGGCTATGAACTATTATTGACATATGTCAGAATATGTCTCAGAATTATAATTGACATATGTCAGAAAGGATATTCTATGCCCAGACCAACAAGATGCCGCAGGATAGAACAGCTTCCGGTTTTCCGCAGCTTTTCACCCGACGACGTCAATGATGCGGAAAGCATCCGCATGACAGTCGATGAATACGAAACCCTGCGCCTGATGGATGGAGAAAGTCTGACTCAGGAAGCCTGCGCGGCAAAAATGAACATCGCGCGCACTACCGTCACGGCAATTTACGACAGTGCAAGAAAGAAAGTAGCAGATGCTTTGGTCAACGGCAAGCGGCTTCTGATCATCGGCGGCCGGTATGAATACGATCCCGTCGACATTGGACAGGAAATCACAGAGAAGGGAAACAAAACAATGAGAATCGCAGTTACTTATGAAAACGGAGAAGTGTTCCAGCATTTCGGACGTACATCGCAGTTCAAGCTTTATGACATCGAAAACGGAAAGATCATCAGCGAACAGGTTGTCGGCAGCAACGGTGCCGGACACGGTGCCCTTGCAGGCGTACTGCAGGCAATCAAGGCTGATGCACTGATCTGCGGAGGAATCGGCATGGGTGCCCGGATGGCTCTGGAAGATGCGGGAATCCGTCTGATTCCCGGCATCCAGGGCTCAGCGGATGATGCCGCAAAGGCATTCGCCGAGGGAACACTGGAATTCAACCCGGATGCAGAGTGCGACCATCACGGTGAAGGCCACGAATGCGGACATCATGAGGACGGACATGAGTGCGGTCATCACCACGGAGAAGACGGTTGCTGCCATTGAGGAGATAAGGACAGGACAGATCTGAGCAGGAAATGACAGGACGATTTTCGCTTCATCAGATACAATGATCCCGTCAAGGAAAGGAGGCCGGTCGATGGAGTGGCTTACCAGCATCCGAACAGCAATCGATTATATGGAAGAGCATCTGACTGACAACATCAGTGCGCAGGATGTGGCGGATCAGGTATATCTTTCTCCGTTCTTTCTTCAGAAGGGATTCTCTCTGATGACCGGATACGGTATCGGGGAGTATATCAGGAACCGAAGGCTGTACCGGGCGGCGTTGGATCTGAAGGAGACGGATGATAAAGTGATCGAAATTGCATTTCGGTACGGGTATGAAACGCCGGAAAGCTTTACGAAGGCTTTCTCCCGGTTCCATGGCGCAACGCCATCACAGGTGCGCGGTGGAGCGGCAATCAACACGTTCCTTCCCTTGACAATCAAACTATCCATTCAAGGAGGTAATCAGATGGACTACAAGATCACACCGATGTTCCCGTTCAAGGTCATCGGCTTTCAGAAAGAGTTTGACATCGAAACTGCATACGCCGAGATCCCGAAGTTCTGGGATGAGATC
>JAEEYJ010000184.1 GCA_016291725.1 Solobacterium sp. | reverse complement strand
GGCTTTCCGGTCACAGCCGATGAAGCGCAGATCCCGTTCTTTGACCGTGTATTTGCCGACATCGGCGATGATCAGAGCGTAGCTGCGTCCCTGTCAAGCTTCAGTGCTCATGTACGCAAGCTTTCGGAAGTTATCCGTGAAGCAACACCAAAGAGCCTTGCTCTGCTGGATGAAATCGGCTCAGGCACGGACCCGAAGGAAGGCGAAAGCCTGGCCATAGCGATCATGAATGAACTGCGGCAGAGGAAGACCATGACGGTCGCAACGACGCACTACAGCCGGCTGAAGAGCTACGGAAAGCGCCACGAAGATATTCTTGTCGCTTCTGTGCAGTTCGATATGGATGAACTGAAACCGACATACCGTTTCATCGAAGGTATCGCCGGGCGCTCCAATGCGCTGGAAGTCGCTGTGCGCTGGGGTCTGCCGTCCAGCATCATCAACTATGCACGCTTCCTGCGCAATCAGGCACAGACAGAAGAAGATGAACTGATCGAACGCCTTGAACAGCAGCTCAATGAGAACTATGAAAAAGAACGTCTGCTGAACGAAAAGCTGGCAGAGATCGAAGAAAAGGAAAAGCAGCTGATACATAAGGAGCATCTGCTTGATTACGAGAAGGAAACCCTGCAGGAGAAGACCCGGCAGGAAGCGGATGCCTGGCTGAATTCGGTCCGTGAAGAAGCGGAGGCAATCCTTGCAGAGATGCGCAGAAAACAGGAGAGCGGCAAATATCACGAAGTACTGGAAGAGCGCAAAAAACTGCCGGTGGTCAAAGAAGAAGACACAGAACATGAAGACGGGGAATATGCAGTCGGGGATGTTGTAGAACTGTATGGTTCCACAACACCCGCGACGGTACTGGAAGTGCGCAAGAAGGACCTTGTCATTGAACTGAACGGCAGGCAGATGCGGGTCAAGCCACCGCAGGTCCATCACAGCCTGAAAAAGATGCCGGGCAAGCAGCGTGCCGCCTCCCTGAATGTAGCAGGCAGCTCCATGTTCGATACCATGCCGCTTGAGTGCAATCTGATCGGCATGCGTGTGGATGAAGCTATGGATACCATGGCTGCCTATATGGATGAAGCCAAGATCCACGGGCTCAATACATTCCGCATTATTCACGGAGACGGTACAGGTGCACTGCGCAAGGCAGTGCACAAAGCCTTGGCCGCCGACCGTTCCGTCGAAAGCTACCATTTAGGCATGCCTAAGGAAGGCGGAACAGGTGCGACCATCGTAGTAATGAAATAATATGGACAAGGATTACATAAAAGCAAAACTGGCTTCATTGCCGAATGAACCGGGCAGCTACCAGATGAAAGACAAGGACGGAGAAGTCATCTACGTCGGCAAGGCCAAGAATCTGCATAATCGTGTAAACCAGTACTTTACCGGTGCCCATGATTACAAGACGACAAAGATGGTCAGCCTCATCGATGACTTTGATTTCATCGTGACGCGTACGGAAAAGGAAGCTTTGGTGCTGGAGATCAATCTGATCAAAAAGTACCGTCCGAAGTACAATATCCAGTTTATGGATGATAGTACCTATCCGTACATAAAGATCACGAAGGAAGACTATCCGCGCATCATGGTGGCCAGAAACATCAAAAAGGACCGCAATGCCCGATATTTTGGTCCTTTTCCTGATGTCTACGCAGCCAGAACAACCCAGAAGCTTCTGCAGCAGCTCTATCCGTTCCGCAGATGTGCAAAGCTGCCCACCAAGGTATGCTTGTACTATCATCTTGGGCAGTGCCTCGGTCCCTGCGAACATGAAGTGGATTCTGCGGTATATGACCGTATCGTATCTGCTGCAGCCCGATTCCTGAACGGGGATACTCGTGAAGTGGTGCAGAATCTGACCATGAAGATGCAGGAAGCGGCTGAGAATCTGGAATTCGAAAAGGCAGCGGAATACCGCATCATGATCGACAGCATCAATAAAGTCATTGACAGACAGATTATCGAAAAGGGATCCAGGGAAAACCTTGATGTGTTCTCCTGGTATGAAGATAAAGGATATCTGGCCTTTGCCGGGTTCCTCGTCAGAGGAGGAGCCGTACTGAACAAAGAGTTCCGTCTTGAGCCGCTGTATGGTGATGGAAGGGATGAATTCATATCCTTCCTGCTGCAGTACTACCAGGAACATCCCGCGGCATCTGTGCTTGTTCTGCCGCAGGATACCGATACGGAAGTGCTTACGGAACTGCTGGGGCTGCGGATTGTACAGCCGCAGAAAGGCTACCGCAAACAATTGATCGATCTCTGCATGCAGAATGCCCGGAAGCAGCTGGAACAGAAATTCGATACGGTGGAAAGACAGGACAGCGTAACACAGGAAGCGGTGGATGAACTGAGCAGACTGGCCGGCAAACGTATGTCACGTGTTGAACTGTTTGATAACTCGCATACAAGCGGCACATTTACCGTAGCGTCCTGTGTTGTCTATGATGAAGGGGAACCGAACCGGAAGGAATACCGGCTGTACCGTCTGCATACCGGCAATTCCGATCTGGATTCCATGAAGGAGGTTATCTACCGCAGGTATTTCCGCCTGCTGAAGGACGGCAGCAGAATGCCTGACGCTGTACTCGTAGACGGCGGTATGCTGCAGATTGATGCGGCTGCGGAAATCATAGATTCCCTTGGTCTGAATGACACGATCAGCGTACTGGGACTGGTCAAGGACAGTCATCACAATACCAGTGCCCTCATGAACAGGAATCATGACACCTACGATATCGACAAGGATTCCGGACTGTTCTTTCTGCTTGCACGAATGCAGGATGAAGTGCACAGAACAGCCATAAGCTATCACCGCAAACTGCGTGCCAAAGCACAGACCAAATCCATCCTGGATGAAGTGGAGGGTATCGGTCCGAAGCGGAAGAAACTTCTGCTGAAGGCCTTCGGCAGCTTTGGGGGACTGAAGAATGCAACGGAAGAGGAAATCGCGTCTGTTGTGCCTGTACAGACTGCACACAAAGTCTATGAAGCGCTGCACAGTGAGGAATGATATAATACATGCATATGAATACGGAATTGCTCAGTGAGGGAAAACGCAGGATCTGGACGAGGGTATTCCTTGGATTCCTTGTCCTGTTTTCAGGTGTATGCATGTTTATCATGAATCTCCACTATGATACCTTGACCCGCTATCCGTACCAGGACAGACGAAGCAGGGAAATGATCAGGAAGTATCTCAACAAAGAAGAGATCGAATACTTGATCGAGTATTCCATTGCGCCCAATGTATTCATTTCCTTCATTGCGGAGGATGGGTTCAATATCTACCACGCAGCAGAGTACAAGCAGCTCAGTGAATTCGCCTGGGACCAGCCGCCGGGACTGATTGTCCGGATGGTGGAGGAGACCCGCGATGTGATGGATACGGAGACGCTGATCCGTTACCTGAACCATTATACCTATGACGAACTGTCTGCCTGGCTGACAGGCAAAGACCCTTATGCAGAGGGAACGGAGCTGGTGGACAATGCCGGCAATCCGGAATGCTATACAGGCAATGGATTCACCGTTTCAATGCGTCAGCCTGCGGGGCTGCTGGAAGCAGACCCGGCACTGACCATCGGTACAGTATATATCAGTCCTATGCTGCAGGAACCTCTGGCGGACCTGTGCAGTGCTGCAGAATCCTCTTTCCCGGAAGGAAATGGATGCGGCTTTATGAAGATCTATCGCGGCTATGTGCCGTATGATGAGCAGACAGCGCTCTATGAAGAAGGAAAAACCGCCATTCTGCCCGGACAGGATGATCACCAGCTGGGCTATGCGGTTGATCTGTGTGTAGAAGGTCTGGATGATGCGTTCTTTGAACGGACGGAACAAGCGGGCTGGCTGAAGGACAATGCGCACCGGTACGGCTTTCTGCTCAGCAGGGACACGGAGCCGTTCCATCTGCGCTATGTAGGAAAGGAACTGGCTGCCCGGCTCCATGAATCCGGCATGACGTTTGATGAATACGGTGCTCTGAGACAGAACGATATCGAACATTGACGGTTTCTCCTGAAACCGTTTTTTCAATAAAAAAGATTCCCGCACAGGGGAATCATAGGATACTGGTTTTACTGCTCGATATGATCTTCTTCAGCACTCTGGCGTTGTATACGTTCTGAGCGGACCGGACAGCCTGCTTCATACCGTTTTCCTCGTGCTTGTCATAATCCTTCTTGATGGCTTTCAGCAGAATATATCCCGCCAGAATCTCTTTCCAGGGAATCTTCGTTTTGTTCTGCGAACGCACCTGAAGCTCTTCCTGGAGGCGGACAGCCTTGCTGGAAAGATCTTCACTCTTGTCCTGCAGGATCTTCATAGTGCGTCCCATACTTGATAGATGCATCAGCGTCATGATCAGAAATACAGCGAGGATGCCTGCTGCAGCGTACAGGATATACAGATTGTAAGGATACAGGCTGAGTTTCATAGTAGTACCTGTCATTATTGTAATATACTTTTTCCTTTTGTCACGAGAAAGCATCATTGGATATAATGGAATCATGGAAGACGGTATAACGATTGTTGTTGCCGGTGATAATCATATGTACAAAGAACCCATCAAGGACCTTCTTGAGCAGTATCCCGATGCGGCATTTTTTCTGCATATCGGTGACAGCGGGCAGAGGATGGAGGAGCTGGAAGGGTGGATCAGTGTTGCCGGAAACAACGACTATGACCCTAAATATCCCCTGGAGAGAATCATTGAGGCTGGAAGCCACCGGATCCTGCTTGTTCATGGTGACCGGCTGATCTACCGCGGGGGCCTCGTCGCTGTAGCTGACGCCGGCAGAGCAAGGGGCTGTGACATCGTATGCTACGGCCATACACACCGCTACTGCGACAAGACGGTGAACGGGATCCGTCTGCTCAATCCCGGCAGCCTGCGCTACAACCGCGATCATTCGCCGGCAAGCTACATGGTCGTCCGTATCCACGGTGATGAAATCACGGCGGAGAGGAAAGAACTGTAGAGCCTCATCTTGCACAATCCACATTTTTGCGTTATATTTGTCATGCTGTCCATGTAGCTCAGTTGGATAGAGCACTCGCCTTCTAAGCGAGTGGTCAAGAGTTCGAGTCTCTTCGTGGACGCCTGTGATAGAACAGCCGGCAGGCTGTTTTATTGGTTACAATGATCGTACGGAGTGAACTGCAATGAATTTCTACGATGAAATACTGGAAACGATTGATGAATGCGTCAATGCCGGTCGGCTGGAAGAAGCGCATGCAATACTGCAGCGGGAACTGGGTATGCCCTACATACCTGCTGAAGCAGAGGAAGCGCTCCACAGCAGGGAACACCGGCTTCGTTTCCTGCTGAATGAGAACAGAGAACCCAAGGAATGGTCTCTGGACAAGACTTTGGACAGACTGCTGCACGGCAATGCGACAGACCAGCTGGCAGCGGCCGCGAAGCTTGCGGACAGGAATCTGCGCAGCTGTACAGCAGAACTTCAGGAATATCTGTCCCGTGATCCGCTTCCGGAAGCAGCGGCAATCCTCATTGACAGCCTTGCTGAACAGCAGGTGAATGAAGAATTCACATACCGCAAGGACGGGACAGAGTACACATTCTGGGCCGATGCCGTCGTACCGGTTTCCCGGAGCGGGGGATTCCGCCGCGCTGCCGGCATTCTGGAAGACTGCTATGCCAAGGATCCGGTCAAAGCACAAATGGCCAAAGAAGTGCTGATCAATGAATGCTATCTGTTCCTGCCGCTGTCCTATGACGAAGATGAAGCAATGGTTCTTGCGGATACAGTCATAGCACAGATTGATGAAATGATGGGTGATAGCACTCATTGATTGACAGTGCTAACGCCGTGGTTTATACTAGGATTCTGTATAGCGTATGCGCAGGATCTTTGCTATACTGATACAGGTCAAAAAGCTGAAAGGAGCTTATAGATATGACAGCAACTTGGACATTGAAGGAACATTCCAGCGGCGAGATGATCGTCACTGTGGAAGGAGAGAAGTGGCAGCAGGCTATTGACAAGGCTTTCCGTAAACTGAGCGGGAATCTTGAGGTCAGGGGATTCCGCAAGGGACAGGTACCGCGCAAAATCGCGGAAGCCAGGATCAGCGGACCGGAGCGCCAGCATGAAGCTGTTCAGGAGTCCGTGGACACGTGGCTTCAGGAAGGGCTTGCAGAAACCGGTGTTGTACCGATCTCCCAGCCGATGGTGGACATCCGCAATATCTCTGACGAGAATGTAACGCTTGCGTTTATGTTTACGGTCATGCCGGAAGTCAAGCTCGGGGACTATAAGGAAATCGAATATGAACTGCCGGAGACAAGCGTTACGGAAGAGGAAGTGGAAGCAGAGATAAACCGTATGCGTGAGAAGTATGCCGACATTTCCGTCAAGGAAGAACCGGCAGCCCTCGGTGATACGGTGAATATCGATTACAAGGGCTTCAAGGACGGTGTCGCCTTCGAAGGCGGCGAAGCGGAAGGCTTCGATCTTGAGCTGGGTTCCGGTACATTCATTCCCGGATTCGAGGATCAGCTCGTCGGCGCAAAGGCCGGTGAGGAAAAGGATCTGGATCTTTCCTTCCCTGAAGAGTATCCTGCAGCTGATCTGGCAGGCGCCGCTGTTGTCTTCCATGTCAAAGTGAATGAAGTCAAAGGCAAAGTGCTTCCGGAACTGGACGATGACTTTGCCAAGGACTGCAATATCCCGCAGGTTGAAACCGTAGAAGACCTGCGCAGAAAAATCAATGAAACACAGCTGCGCGATAAGAAAGCAGAAGCGGAGCGCGCAGCGGAAGATGACTTCCTGGCACAGGTCTGTGCTGTATCTGAGGTCGATATTCCTGAAGTACTCATCCAGAATGAAACAGAAGCGATGTACCAGCAGATGGCTCAGCAGATCGCTGCCTACGGCATGAAGATGGAACAGTACCTGCAGATGGTGAACACCACGGAAGACCAGGTAAAGGAAAGCTACCGTGCCGATGCTGAACGCACGGTAAAGCAGCGCCTTGTCCTGGGAGCCATCTCCAAGGCGGAAGGCCTGGAGCCCACGGATGAAGATGTCGAGGCAGAATACAACAATCTGGCTGTCATGTACGATGTACAGCTG
>JAEEYJ010000183.1 GCA_016291725.1 Solobacterium sp. | reverse complement strand
GGAGAACATCACTCAGCCGTATCTGTACCTTCCCTTTCCGGGATGAAACCACAGTGCCGGCCTGTACGCCCAGATGATTCGGCCGGTAATGGTTCATCCGTGATGCGGTGTCTGCTCCGAAGATATGCCCTTCGGTGAAATCACGGTTGAACATCAGCTTCAGTTCCTTCAAACGTTCCTGTGATACCGTATATGTTTCATTGCGGCAGAAGGCATCAATGGCTTCCCGGAAGGTTCTGACAACCAGCCAGACATACTCAGGACGTTTCATGCGCCCTTCGATCTTCAATGAGCAGATTCCTGCTTCGATCAGTTCAGGAACCCGGTTGATCAGGTTCAGGTCCCGGGGACTGAGGAGATAGTCTCCGTCTGTATTCTTCCCTTCATCCGTCCAGTATTTCATCCGGCACATCTGGGCGCACATGCCCCGGTTGCCGGAACGGTTCTTCATGGCCTGGCTCATCAGGCACTGGCCGGAATAGGAAATGCACAGCGCGCCGTAGGCAAAGGCTTCCACATCGATTCCGGTACTGACCATGTCTTTCAGGACAGAGAGCGGCGTTTCCCTGGCCGCAACGATTCTGGACGCACCCTGTGCTTTCATGAAGGCTGCTCCGTCCGCATTGTGGATGTGCATCTGGGTGGAACAGAACAGAGGCAGATCCGGAAAACAGAGACGGGCTTTATGGAACAGACCGAGATCCTGGATCATGATGCCGTCCACATCGTTCTCATAGAGAAAACGGATTTCCTCCATGGCAGAATCGATTTCATGCTCGAACATTAGAGTATTGATGGTTACATAGATATTGACATCACGGATATGGCAGTACCGGATCGCTTCCAGGTACTGTTCATGCGTAAAATTGCCCGCAAAAGCCCGGGCGGAAAAGGAAGTCAGCCCCAGATAGACAGCATCACAGCCGGCGGATACGGCTGCTTTCAGTGCTTCCGGATTGCCGGCCGGTGCCAGCAGTTCAATCTTCTTCATCGGTGACCTCCCTGATCTGCCGGTAGTACGGCAGCAGATCCTCCAGCTTCATCGCAGCGTTGGCGGGACTGGTACTGGGCAGACGTACCGCTTCTATGTCTGCCGTTACATATTTCCTGTACAGATTCCAGGCTGTACTGCCCGTCGTGAATACCTGCCTGATCCTGCTCTTCAAAAGCAGTTCTGCAATATCATTGACCTTTACATCGCGTATGGAACTGTCGGAGCTCCCGGTGATCGTACAGCTTTCAATGACATCCCACAGGGCGATATGGTGCCTGTGGCAGAAAGCAGCACGGTCACTGATCTCTTCTTCATAGATCAAAGACATCAGTTTCCAGAACCGGTTCTGCGGGTGAGCATAGTAGAACGCATTCTTCCGGGACATGACGCTCGGAAAGGAACCGAGGATCAGTACCCTCGATTCTTCATCCCATAGCGGTGGAAACGGATGCAGCAGCCGTTCCTGCTTCATATCAGATCCTGTTCAGCAGCCAGTTTTCCAGACTGCCCTTCTCTTCGATCCGTCCGGTCTTGATGCCCTGGTCCAGATCCGCCAGTGAACTCAGCAGACCGAGCAGCTGCTTGGTGGTATACCGGCTGCTGTTCCGCAGATCGTACCGTGCTGTCTTTGAACCGGTATACGCAATGATCTGATCATCCGACATGCCCTTGTCCGCACAGAGGCGGCTGTTGTACACCCTGCGGATCTGGGAAGCGATCAAGGGGATGATATCTGTATCGGAATAGCCGGACAGTTCCTTGAGGTCCCGGTATGCCCGTATCATCAGCCGGGTATCCTTCTTCAGCAGTGCTTCTCCGAGCCGCCAGAGATCCGCTTCGGCATTCGGCGGCATCAGCCGTATGACATCTTCCCGGTTGATATCCTTTTTGCCGTACAGATCAAAGTTCTCAATGGCCCTGTAGATCTCGGAAAGGCTCCCGGCTGCCCTGAGGCGTATTTCCTCCACTGCATCACGTGTAAAGGTATGATTGCTTTCGTTCAATGCCTTGTCTGTTGCAGTGTCCAGATCACTGAAGCGAAGATCGCGATGGGACATGATGGACGCAACGGACTTCGGACAGCTGCTGAGCACTTTGTATTCGGCAGCTGCCTTGCTGGCATTCCAGCCGGCGCAGACGAACAGAATGTCGCAGTCGTCATTGGGATTCCGGCAGTAGGAGGACAGCAGTTCTGCATTGATGTTCTTTTTGGGCTTCGGTTCTTTCTCTTCACCCTTGACGGTCATGAAGAACCAAGGATCGGTGACAACGACTGCCTTGCGGCTCTCAAAAAGAGAAACCGTCCAGACAACGTCAAGTATGTCCCGCATGGAAAAGGACTTCCTGTCGGATCCGTCCAGTTCGGTGATGACGGTATCCTCAGGAAGCTGTTCCATGATCTTCCGCTTGTCCTTCAGAACAAGCCAGCTTTCCTTGCCGTTCAGAAGATAAATCATTCTTCTTCCTCTTCTTCTCCTTCGATGCGGTAATGGATCTGCTGCATCCGGCGGTCCAGTTCATTGCTGATGACGGCGCATTCCTTCAGTTCGTCGGATATTCCTTTCAGGAGTGCAGGATCCATATCCCGTTTGTAGCGCATTTTATGTTCCAGATTTGCCCAGAATTCCATAGCGATCGTGCGCAGCTGCACTTCTGCTTTGATCATCCGTCTTCCGGGAGGAAGAACAACAGGCAGTTCAATCAGGAGGTGCAGGCTCCGGTAGCCGTTGTTCTTCGGAAACATAATATAGTCCTTCTTTTCAATGAGGACAATATCTTCCTGCTTCAGCAGTGTATCCGCAACACAGTATACATCGTCAATGAACGGACAGATCACCCTGACCCCTGCCACATCGTACAGGTTTTCCGTAATGGACTGCACGGTTACAGGGAAACCCCTGCGCTTCAGCTTTTCAAAGATACTGTCAAAGGTCTTCAGGCGGGTGCGGATATCCACGATCGGGCTTTGTTCCCCGGCAAGGGAAAAGTACTCGTTCAGCATACTGAATCTGGTCTCCAGATCCTCCATAGCGAACCGGTAGTAATGGAAAAATCCGGGTGTACGTTCCAGTTTGGCATGCAGGTCCATATACTCGGCATAGTCGACCATGTGCTCCTTTTTGAGACCGGTATTCGGCATGATTATTTCAGATCCTTCTCTGCCAGCCAGACAGATTCTTCGCCTCTTGGAGCTGCGCGCAGGATACGGAATCCGTTCTTTGCCCAGAAAGCACCGGACTGAGGATTGCCCATATCAATGCATAGCCGGGCACGTGCAAAGCCGCTGCTCTGCAGTGTACGGTACACCCCTTCCATGATCCTTGTTCCTTCCCCGTTTCCCTGCAGTTCCTTCTTCAGCATGAAGAAACCGATGAACGCTGTCTGTGCGTCAGGATAGCCGTCGATCACGTCGATTACCGCACATAGTTCATCACAGTGGAAAAACCCGCAGTAGTACTTGTCCGTAAGAATCTTGCCGGGCGGACAGGCATACAGGTCATCAAGGATCTGTTCTGCGTCCGGCCGGAAGGAAGTGTAAGCATAGAACTGCGGGTTGCCCTTGCACACAGAAACCACCGCAGGTATATCTTCTTCCGTAAGCCTGCGGACAGTATATGTGTCGGAGAATGATTGTATATCGATCATGTCTGCCTCTTGTATTCATTATAGCAGAGTACGGCAGAGAATTCAGACAGATGCCGGAAAGAAGGCAAACCTGCCGGCAGAGGTAATGAGCAGATTGCATCCCGGCAGACACAGAATGGTAATGTCTCCCTGGTGCTTCGTGTCGAGATACGGAATCCGGTTGGCTTTCAGCCGTTCGATGACTTCCCGGCTGGGATGGTGATAGATCCGGTAGGACCCGCAGGAAAGCACAGCCAGACGAGGCTGCACGGACTGCAGGAAAACCTGGGAGGATGCTGTAGCGCTGCCGTGGTGGCCGGCTTTCAGGATATCGGCTCTCAGCTGTCCGTATTCCCGGACCAGCCGTTCCTCCACAGCAGTATCCGCATCTCCCATCAGAAGCACACTCATCCCATTGAGCCGGAAGAACTGTACCAGACTGTTCTGATTATCGGTTTCCCCATTGATGTGATTGAGCTCATAGAACAGGATTTCACCGCACTTCATGGAAGAAAAGTGCTGCGTTACTGTCTGTGGCACATGATAATCCTCTTCGATCCGCTCCTGGTTTCCATTGTGATCGCTGTCACTGTGGGTGATGAAAAGAGTATCTACACGGCGGATACCCTTGCTGAGGAGGAACGTGTCCACCTGATGGTACTGGGATGGTTTTCCGGTATCCACCAGAATATTGTTCCGGTTGAACGGCTCCCGGATCAGAATGGCATCCCCCTGCCCCACATTGATGAAGGACAGTTCTGCAAACGGATGGAACAGACCACCGGTCATGAACAGAAGGAACAGGACTGCCGGACGCAGCACATGCTTTTTCTTTCTGTATACCAGAACAGCAGCGGGCACATAGAACGGCAGACCGGCACCGAGAAGAGAACCAGGGAGACGGAATGCATTCAGGAAAGCCAGAACATGATCGGCAGTACGATACAGCGCGTCTGCAGAAACAAACGGTACAAACAGCGATACTGCCGCAACAAGGAACAGGATGCCGTAGAATGCCGACATCAGAGGATACAGCACTGCGGACAGTGGATTGACGGCATGGAAGAACAGACTCTGGACGATCATACCGGCATACCACGAAGCCGCTTTCGGATGATCGCTGAACATGACTGCCGAACGGTAGACGAAAGGGATCCAGAGCGAAGCGGAGAATACAGCATAGGGCATCAGTACCAGACAGAAAAGCGTACTTGCGCCAAGACGTTTCTGACGGGAGAGCGAGGCACTTTTCAGCATTCGGTAGACTGTACTGTGCAGCAGCACAAAAGGAAAGCGGTAGATGAGGCAGAGTACAGTACTGATGGCGCATACAGCCAGGGACCTCCG
>JAEEYJ010000182.1 GCA_016291725.1 Solobacterium sp. | reverse complement strand
TCAGCTCGATCTCTGCAAAACCGGCGACCATGCGGTAGACGACAGCCCGGGTGATCGGATTGCTGAAAAGCCTGCGTACAAGCGCTGCGTTGTCCTTCTGGCGCATATCAGTGCTGCCGTTTCCGGCCAGATGTACATGCATGTTGATGAGACCCGGCATCAGCCAGCGGCCCTGCAGGTCGATGGGTTCATAGTCTTCCGGCAGTTCTTCTGTAATGGCTTCGATCCGCGTCCCGTTGATCAGTACATTCTTTCCCTCGATGGGCTCCATGTCCTGGGTTCCGTCCAGGATATGCCCGTTGATCAGTGCATACTTCATATCAATTCTCTTCTGCAGACGGTGCTGCGTAGTTTGTTCCTTCCAGAACGTTGTCCTTCGGAATCAATGTTTCGTCGTCAAACGGCTTCAGGTACAGTGCGTAGTATTCATCGTAGGTCAGTCCGCTTTCCTGCAGCTTCAGGGCAAGATCCTTGCCGATGTAGCGGTAGTGCCAGGATTCGAACTGGTAGCCGGTTATGATTTCCTTTCCTTCCGGATAGCGCAGGATCCAGCCGTAGTCGGCGGAATTCTTGCTGCACCAGCGGTAGGCGAGGGTGTCCTTGAACTCACTGACATTGTCTTCGTTGGTTGCGGCAATATCCACGACCAGACCGGTCTGGTGCTCGGAGTGTCCTGGACGGGCGGACAGGCTGTCCGCTTCTTCCTGTCCCCATGCCTGGACATAGGAATTGTAGATGCTTTCCTGTGATTCATATGTCCGGTAGGCGCTTGTGGCATAGAAGGTGACGCCGACATTCCGTCCGGCGTTGCACCATTCCGCCAGGGCATCCGCGCCGGTCTTTGACAGCATCCTGCCGGTTGCGGCATAGTAGATGGACAGTTCTGTCAGATCCGTGGGTTCGAAGTCAGACCCAAGGTAGTAGGTCTTGTTGACGATGGCAGAGCTGCTGTGCGGGTCCACTGTGGGCCGTGCTGCACCATACGGTACAAAGTAGCTTCCGGACAGGGTGAAGGAAGAGGGAGAGTTGACATCCGCATGGGCTATGCAGTCATCGATGTACGGCTGTTCGTTGTACTGATAGTCAAAGACGAGCAGCGGTGTCATCTCCCAGAAACGCAGATGTCCGAACAGGTTCAGCAGCTGGTCCTCTTCGTATCCTTTATCTTCCAGACGGTTCCACAGCAGGAAGTCATCCGCGTTCAGGGAGCCGCCGCTCTGGACCAAAGTATACAGGGGGAGATAGTCGGTGTTGACCGTTCCGTCCATGATGCTGTCTGCGAGATAGGCAGAATAGTAATTATTATCCAGAAGGACTCTGGACAGCTTCTGCTTCTTGATCTCCTTGATGACCGGCTTGGTGTAGCCGAGTTCCTTCAGCTTCTTGGTGCGGATATGGTTCGGAACGAAGATCAGCAGTGCCAGTACAAGTACAGCAGCCAGGGCGTACCATACCTCCTTGCGCACCTTCCGTCTGCGTCTTCTGCGGCGCTGGGTGCCGGTGTTCTGCCAGGGCAGCCGGAGGCGTCTTTTTCTTTTCCTTTTAGCAGTCATCAGTCTATCACCTCGAATCTGTTCCATGGATAAGTATCCGGTGCATGTGATTCCACCGTAATGATCTCTTTGGTAACCGGGTGGGGAAAGCCCAGACGAACCGCCCAGAGGGCAATCTGTCCTTTTCCGGGCGCGGGATGGTAGCGTTGGTCATAGACCAGCGGACATCCCCGGGAAGCGAACTGTACGCGGATCTGATGGGATCTGCCGGTCTCCAGAAGAATCTCTGCCAGGGACATTCCGTCACGGATGCCGAGAATCCGGTAATGCAGTACGCTTTTCTTTCCGTGCGCTTCATCCGTCACGGCTACGGTATTGGTCCTGCTGTCCTTCACCAGCCAGTCTGTCAGGGTGCCTTCCGCTTCACGCATCTGCCCGTCCAGGACAGCATAGTAGGTTTTCTGCAGCTGTCCTTTGCGTACGGCATCCGAGAGGCGTGAGGCGGCCTTATCTGTTCTGGCGAAGACCATGGCTCCGCCGACCGGCCGGTCGAGGCGGTGGACAAGGCCGAGCCAGACATTTCCCGGTTTGTGGTATTTCTCCTTAAGATAGGCCTTGCACATACTGAGCAGATCCGGATCGCGGGAACGGTCAGCCTGTACAGGAACATTGACCGGTTTCTCTACACATAGCAGATGATTGTCTTCGTACAGTACTTTGATCATGAGCGCTGCCATCTTCCGAAGATGCCGCAGGGGAGAACCATACTCCGCTGCAGCAGGGGAATGCCGAGTTCACCGGTTTCCACCGTGCCGTCGGGATGATCGGGCAGGAGGATGCTGCTGAGCAGGTTGTCCAGCACTGTCGCACCGATGCCGGTTGTATAGCTGTTGATCAGGAAGAACAGGGCATGGTCATCGAGGATATCCGCGCAGGCTTTCAGCAGCGGTGTGATCTGTTCCTCGAATTTCCATACTTCGCCGTTGGGACCGCGTCCGTAGGAAGGGGGGTCCATAATGATGCCATGGTAGGTGCGTCCTCTCCGTTTTTCCCTTTGGACGAACTTTTCCGTATCGTCCACCAGAAAACGGATCTTCCGGTTTTCCAGTCCGCAGAGATCACGGTTTTCCTTTGCCCACGCGACCATGCCTTTGGCTGCGTCGACATGTACGACTTCGGCGGCGCCGGCTGCACTGCAGGCCATGGTGGCTCCGCCGGTGTAGGCAAACAGATTCAGGATCCGCAGTTCTTCATCCTGATGGTCCCGGATGAGACTGCTCATCCAGTCCCAGTTGGCGGCCTGTTCGGGGAACAGTCCGGTATGCTTGAAGCCGGTCGGAGCGACTTTGAACGTCAGACCTTTATAATGGATCTTCCACTGTTCCGGCAGTGTTTTCCGGAATTCCCAGCTTCCGCCGCCGCTGCGGGAACGGTGGTAGACGGCATCCGGACGGTTCCAGAGATCATAGCCGTTGTCTTTCGGCCAGATGGCCTGAGGGTCCGGCCTGCGCAGTACATAAGGTCCCCATTGCTCGAGTTTTTCTCCGTCTCCTGCATCCAGGCAGAGATATTCATTCCATTGATCAGCCAGTCTTCTCATAGTATTTATCCTTCTGATTATTATAGCATTGATGGAAATGGTTTTACGGGGCAGATATCAGGTCTGTGTTGTATAATGTGGGATATCAAACGAAAAGAAAGAAGGCAGTATGGGAAACAGACCGGAAGAAATGAAAAAGAGGATTCTGCAGGATTCGTCAGCCTTTACCAAGGACCGCGGCGCTGTAATCCTGATTCCGCTGCTGTATGAAGAGGATGAATGGAAGCTGCTGTATGAGGTCAGGGCTTCCGGTCTGCGGACCCAGCCGGGAGAAGTCTGCTTTCCGGGCGGACGAATTGAACCGGGGGAAAGCACACGGGAGGCTGTTGTCCGGGAGTGCATGGAAGAGCTGTGCATCCGGGAAGAGCAGTTGGAGGATCTGGTCTGCCTGGGAAGCCTGCCGGGACCTCGCGGACACATGGTAACGGTATATACGGGTGTTCTGAAGGATTACAGGTATACCTTTGCAAAGGATGAAAGCGATGCGGTGTTTTCCTGCGGTGTGGAGGATCTGCAGAAGCTGGAGGCAGTGCAGACCGTCCGGGAAGCCTATACCGCTGATGAAGAGTTCTTCCGTTCGGTGCCGGGCGGTCTTCAGTGGCTGCAGCATCCTGCGGAACGCCGGATGACCTTCTACGGTACAGAACCGGTGATCTGGGGATTTACCGCAAGAGTTACGGAGCGCTTCCTGTCCCTGTGGGCAGAACTGCCTGCCGGGGATGAGTGAGCGTACCGGGGAAATATACGGTATAATGAACTGGTTATGAGGAAGAAGTTCAATCAGCAGGATCTTATCTGGATTGCTGTTTTTCTTGCGGTTCTGGCTGTACAGATATGGAAAGCGCACAGAGGTCCGGGATATACGGATGAACACTTCTATCTCGCGGTGGCAGACCGGATAGCCCGGGGCGATGCCATGCTTTATGATCTGTGGGATATCGGACAGTTGATGGCTTTCTTTACGTTCCCGCTGGTGAAGCTGTACCGTGCATTCTTCGGCGGTACACAGGGGATAGTGCTGGCCTTCCGCCTTGTATATACTGCAATGACAATGGGCATCGGTGCCGGAATCTATCTGAAGTTCCGCAAGGATACACCCTGGTCTGTACTGGCTTCGGCAATCTTTATGCTGTATACGCCTTTCAATATCATGGCGCCTTCCTACAATACCCTGGCAATCGGCTTCCTGATGATCGGGCTGCTGGTGTATCCGAGGGATCATCGTTCTGCATTCCGACTGTGGCTGTGCGGTGTGATGATGGCAGCGGCAGTGCTGAACAGTCCGTATTTCATTCTGATGTATGTGTTCCTGACCGCTGTGATGATCAGGAACCGGAGAATCGTTCCCCTGCGTTCGTGGGTCTGGATCACGGCAGGAGCAGTTTCCCTTGCCTGTGTTTTCCTGGGATTTGTGCTGTCCAGGGCGCCTCTGGGCGGTGTGCTGGCGAGTCTGCCGGAGCTGGTGGACTCTGCGCACAGTGCGAACGCACTGATGGTATTTGCAAAGAATGCGGGAAGGCTGGTGCTGGCTTTCGGACCGTTTGCGCTGTTCTTTGCGGCAGAGACGGCAATGGCACTGCTGTGGCGCAGGAAGGAAGAGAAGAAAAAGCTTCTGCTGGATGCTTCGGCACTGATCAATACCTGCAGCATTATCTGGGTGACGCTGATCCGGCCGTATTATCCACTGAACGGGGGTTTTACCGTGATCCTGGTTCCGTTTGCTGTGCTGGGCATTGCGGCCTGTCTGCTGTATGAGCAGGATCCGTATTATGTAAGCTGCCTTGCCGCATCGATCGGTCTGGCCTTCTGTATATCGCTTTCCACAAATGTCGGTCCGAACAGCTATGCTGCGCCGCTGATCATTGCCTGTGCCGTGCTGGCTCTGCTTCACCATGACAGCAGGGGACTGCGTATATGCATGGTGGTTCTGGTCTGCCTGCTGGGATGGTACAAGGTTTCCGAAACCTTCGGAAACTCTTCGTTTGTCTATCATACGAAGCTGGAGAAAGGTCCTCTGGCAGGCCTGTACGCAGCCGAAGAGGAAGCGGAGCGCTATGAACAGCAACTGAAGGACATTCAGACCATCAATGGTTCAGATGGGGAAGAGGCTGTTCTGCTGAGCTGGAACTGCTGGGAGTATCTGGCACTGGACAAGAGAATCGTGCAGGGCTATACCTACCCGTATTTCTACAGCAGCGATGACTATTTC
>JAEEYJ010000181.1 GCA_016291725.1 Solobacterium sp. | reverse complement strand
TAATGACTTCACGTGCGTTCATTATTCGAACACCTCCCCTGCCCTCAGGGCAGCTGCTTCCGTAAATACGATCCGGTCTGCGTTCATGATGTCATAGACATTCAGTTCCTCCACTGTCAGCACCAGCGCTGCAGGGATGTTTCTCAGAGACAGATACGCATTGTCGAAGTCTTCTTCGTAGTTGACGACGAACAGTGTCTTGCGGTCGAAGCCGAACGCCTTCATCATCTCGACGGCCTTCTTCGTCTTGATCTCTTCGAACGCGAGGTTCTCGACGACAGTCAT
The DNA here is from genome assembly GCA_016291725.1 of Solobacterium sp. Taxonomy (GTDB): domain Bacteria; phylum Bacillota_I; class Bacilli_A; order Erysipelotrichales; family Erysipelotrichaceae; genus Bulleidia. Next base: position 2,402 of record JAEEYJ010000181.1, on the reverse strand, counting down.
CTTTCCTTCAGCCATCTTGTCGCTCAGCGCACTGCGCAGGGCGAGCCTTCTGACCTTCCGGTTCAGCTTGTAGCCGTACTTGCGGGGATGCGGGCCGAAGGCGATCGCTCCGTGCCTCCACTGCGTCGCTCTTGTGGAACCCTGACGGGCACGGCCTGTACCCTTCTGGCGGAACGGCTTCTTGCCGGTGCCGCTGACGAAGTGCCTTGTCAGTGTATTGTGCGTACCCTGTCTCAGGCCTGCCTGATAGACCAGCACTGCATCATACATTGCCTGTGTATTCGGCTCAATTCCGAATACGGCATCGGAGACTTCCATTGTCCTGACGACAGCTGCCTCCAGATTGTAAACATCCATCTTAGCCATTGTTTGCCTCCTCTTCCTTGTAGGAAACAAGCTCCGGTACCTTTACGGTCTTGACCGGCTTGACCGTTGTCTTTACTACAACGAATCCTTTGCGCGGTCCCGGGATATTTCCCTTTACAAGAATGTAGTTGTCTTCCGTGTCAACCTTGATGACCGTCAGATTCTGGTTTGTCGTTGTGTAGACACCATCATGGCCGGGCATCGGTGCCAGCTTCTCGATTCTGCCGTTGTTGCGGCCTGTCGTTGCCAGGGAACCTACGTGCCTTACGTTCTTGGATCCACCATGGGACTCCGGACCGCGGTTGCCGTTGTAGCGGGCGATGACACCGGTGTAGCCCTTACCCTTGGAAATGCCCTGTACATCAACGACATCACCTGCCGCGAATACATCAGCCTTCACTTCGTCGCCGACCTCCAGGTTCATCATTTCATCAGCCTTGATCTCCTTGATGAAGTGCTTGGGGGCGGTGTTTGCCTTCTTTGCATGGCCGATCGCCGGCTTTGTGCTGCGGTGTTCCTTCACATCCTCATAGCCGAGCTGAAGCGCCTCATACCCGTCGATCTCCATTGTCTTCTTCTGCAGCACAACATTGGGCAGTACTTCAATGACCGTTACGGGGATCAGTTCTCCGTCGACCGTGAATACCTGTGTCATGCCGAGCTTACGTCCTAAGATACCTTTCATTTCTCTCACCGGCTCCTTTCCTAAAGCTTGATCTCGATGTCGACTCCGCTGGGCAGATCCAGTCTGCTCAGTGCGTCGATCGTTTCAGCACTCGGACCGATGATCTCGATCAGTCTCTTGTGCGTACGGATTTCGAACTGTTCACGGGAATCCTTGTACTTGTGAACTGCCCGAAGTACCGTGATGACTTCTCTTTCCGTCGGCAGCGGAACAGGTCCGACGATCTTCTTTGCGCCGTGTCCGGCGGCTGTCTCAACAATCTTCTTCGCAGCCGTATCCAGATTCCTGTTCTCGTAAGCCTTCAGACGGATTCTTACGGAATTCTTTGCCATGAATTTTTCCTCCTTGTATTCACTCCGCTTCTGCGGATCGCTCGGTGGAAATTCCCCGGTTATCACGCATTCGTGACAACGCCCTTCAGCGTGCCGGCAACCTCCCACTTCTACGCGAGTGCTTGATCATTCTACCACTATAAAAAAGGCCGTGCAAGCCTTTTTTTATGCAATTCTGCAAAAGATTTCGTACTCGTTTTTCCGGCTGTTTTCCGGGGCGGAATGGTTTGATATTCAACCTTTTTTCAGAGGATTTCCTGCACCGGGATTCCGAAAAAACGCGTTGTTGTACGCAGTACAGCAGTGCGTACTTCTTCTTCCGGGATGCCCCGCTCCCGGGCAATGCGGCGGACGACATAGACGATGTTGTTCGGGATATTGTGCGTGCCCCGCACCTTCCTCGGCTTCAGGAACGGCGCATCGGTCTCCACCATCATCCGTTCCAGCGGTATGTACGGCAGCGCTGCCAGCAGGTCCTGGTTGCGGCGGTCATCGCAGACCCAGCCGGTAATGCCGATGTGCATGCCGAGATCCAGATATTTCTGCACGGTCTGTGCTGTTCCGGTGAAGCAGTGGGCAACGGCGCGCTGCGCTGCGGCCGGGTGTTCCCTCATGATGCTGTACATATCCTCCGCCGCGCCCCGTTCATGCAGCAGAAGCGGCTTCCCCAGCTTTTCCGCCAGGGCGATCTGGGCTTCAAAGCACTGCAGTTGTTTCTCCCTGGGGGAATACATCCGTTCGTAGTCCAGCCCGCATTCGCCTACCGCAAGCAGACGGGATGTGCTGCGGAACATCTCCTCCAGCTCCGCCATGTCCCCTTCCCGCATGTCCTTGGCGTCATGCGGATGAATGCCGGCTGTGCCATAGACATCCTGCCGGTCACGGACAAACCGGGCGTTCCAGCGGTCTCCTTCCATATCGCAGCCGACGGAAATGCAGCGGATGCCGTTCTGTGCTGCCCGCGCGAGCACCGCTTCCGGATCCGGGAACCGTTCACTGAACAGATTGACGCAGATATC
>JAEEYJ010000180.1 GCA_016291725.1 Solobacterium sp. | reverse complement strand
CTGCCTCCGGCTTCGGACGGGCTGATTGTCCTGCCGTATTTTCTGGGTGAAAAGACACCGATCTTCGATCCGGAAGCCCGTGGCTTGCTGTTCGGACTGACGCTGTCCCATACCAAAGCCCATATCTTCCGGGCTATCCTGGAATCGGTCATCTACGGCTTCCGCCACCACATTGATATCATCCGTGATCTCGGCTATGAACCGGCGCATATCATCGCGACCAACGGTGGATCACGCAGCAGCTTCTGGTGCCAGATTGCTGCAGATGTCCTGGACCATGAAATCAAGGCCTACCCGTCCCACCCGGGTTCTGCCCTTGGTACTGCTTTCCTGGCCGGTATGGCATCCGGTGCCTTCACTTCCTGGGACCAGATCCATCTCTTCCTGCAGGACTGCCGGATCTATACCCCGGATCCCGAAGCTGTAAAGATCTACCGGAAATCCTATGAAATCTACCGGAAACTGTATCTGCAGACCAAGGACAGCTGCCGGGATATTGCCGCGCTCTACCGCTGAGCCGGGATTGACTGCAATGATCATCCTGCGTATATTCAGATTAGTGGATCAGAAAGGAACAATACTATGACCTACAGACTTTGGAACGCACTCACGGAAGCGAAGAAGCTCAAGTGGGTGGACCTCACACATCCTCTCAACAACTCCAGCCCCTATTGGGCAGGAATCCCTGAAGGAAGCGTTGACCTCGGCAATGTTGTCTTTGATTGGGGCAACCCGATGCTGGAGTGCCGCATACAGACCTTCAAGTTCCCCGGACAGTTCGGAACCCATATCGACTTCCCCGGACATTTCGTAAAGGACGCACCTCTTTCCGATGCCTTCGACGTCCGCAACGGCGTCTTCCCGCTTTGTGTCATCGACATTACAGATAAAGTGAAGGAAGATGTCCACTATGCCGCAACTGCGCAGGACATCAAGGACTGGGAAGCTGAATACGGCGACATCCCCGACGGGGCATTTGTAGCCCTCAGAACCGACTGGTCGAAGAACTGGCCGGATATGGATGCCCTCTCCGGCATTGCCGAAGACGGCAGCGAGAATTTCCCCGGCTGGTCCCTGGATGCGCTGAAGTACATCTACGAAGTACGCAATGCAGCGGCCAACGGCCATGAAGCGCTGGATACCGACGCTTCCGCCGAAGCGGCCAAAGCGGGTGATCTGGCCTGTGAGCGGTATGTTCTGGAGCAGGGCAAGCTTCAGGTAGAAGTCCTCTGCAACCTGGACCAGGTCGCACCTGCAGGCGCTGTCATGATCGTTGCCTGGCCGAACTTCGAAGGCGCTGTCGGACTGCCGGTGCGCGCCTGGGCAATCACAGAGTAAAGCAAACAAAAACATCTGTACGGACACGGATCGCCGTGGGTGCAGATGTTTTTCTTTGGCTGCTTCTCTCCTCAATGCTTTTCCAGGTACCTTCTTTTCCGTACGGTCGGATACTGATCATTGATCCTTTGATAGCACGGACATGTCCTGTCGTGATCGTTGATCACCCCGCAGGCCTGCAGGAAGGAATACACCACAACCGGACCGAGATACTTGAATCCGTACTGCTTCAATTCCCGGGAGATTCTGTAGGACAGACCATTGGATACAGGAATCTCTCCCTCATCATGTCTGTTGTACAGGATTGTCCTGCCCCCGCTGAATGACCACAGCCAGGCATCAAAGCTTCCGTACTGTTCACGGATTTTCCGGAAGCACTGTGCATTGTGGATCATAGCCTGTACTTTCTGCCTTGAACGGATCATACCTTCCGTGTGCAGGATTCTCTCTGTATCCGCTTCTCCGTACTCGGCAAGGCGGTCGTAGTCAAAGTCAGCGAAGCAGTGCTGTATGACTTCCCTTCTGTTCAGAATGAGCTGCCAGCTCAGTCCGCACTGCATCGCTTCCAGAACAAGGTACGCAAACAGTTTACGGTCATCGTGCTCAGGTACACCCCATTCTTCATCGTGGTATCTTCTCATCTCTTCCGATGATAATCCCCAGCCGCATGTTCCCATATTCAGCTCAGGAAGTAGGCTTCCTCTTCCTCCCAGAATCTTTCATCGTTGACCGCACGCGTCAGGGCTTCCCGGAACATCTTCCTGGCCTCCGGACTCGGGAAGTGCTCCTGGATCGCTTCATAGGTTTCACGCATGATCAAGGATACTGCTACCGTCAGATCCACGGCTGTGATTTCTCTGCCTGTATCCATCACAAACCGGCAGTCCCCCAAAGGATCACTGACAACGTATTTGATATAGTGCGGATCCTTGTACAGTTCCGTTTCATCCAAAGGGATTTCTTCCATACTGTCCTTTGTTCTCGGTTTCATATCCGGCATACTGCGGGCCTCCGTTTCCGTCTTCATTATACCTGTGCTTTCTGTACGTATGAAAATGTTTCCACAGCCTGTGCAAGTTTTCCCGTATTTCCGGATTCCCGTTCATTGTCTTCTTGCATGTCCTTCTATGTTCAGTATAATTGCACATAGGAGCCTTTCCTCCGGTGCATGGAAACCGGAAAGGGCAGTGTGCCAAAGCCAACGGAAAGGTCCTTGTAGGCCTTCTTTTTCTGAGAAGGCAGGAGGAGAAAACCAATGTCCCAGCGTGTTAACCTGATTCTTGATGTGGATGAGAAACCGACTGCATCACAGTGGGCGCTGCTGTCTGTACAGCATGTGTTCGCTATGTTCGGCGCAACGATCCTCGTACCGATCCTGACGGGATATCCCGTCAGTGTAGCCCTGTTCGCATCCGGCCTCGGTACATTGATCTATGCAATGATTACAAAGTTCAAAGTGCCGATCTACCTCGGTTCCTCGTTCGCCTATATCACAGCTGTCATCATTGCCTGCACAGCGCTCGGCGGCGACCGCAGCGCAGCCCAGACAGGGTTGATTCTGGTAGGCATCATCTATGTCATCGTAGCTATGATCATCAAGGTCACGGGCAAGGACTGGCTTGACAAACTTCTGCCGCCGATCGTTATCGGTCCTATGATCGCTGTTATCGGTCTCGGTCTGGCATCTTCCGCCATAAACAACGCTGGCTTCGTCTCCGGCGGCGACTGGCGCAATATGGTTGTCGCTGTCGTTACATTCGTCATTACAGCGCTGATTTCCACCAAGGCCAAGGGATTCCTGAAGATCATTCCCTTCCTGTGCGGTGTTGCCGGCGGATATATCTTCGCCTGCATCATGGGCATCGTGGATTTCACCCCGATCCACAACGTCATTGCGGAGGGACGCTTCATCGGCCTGCCTGATTTCATCCTTCCGTTCAGCACCGGCGGCAAGTTCGGTGAATACCATCTCTACTTCGGACCGGCCACCTGGGCGATCCTGCCGGTAGCGCTGGTAACCATTTCCGAGCACATCGGCGACCACACGGTTCTCTCCAAGATCTGCGGCAAGGAATTCCTCAAGGATCCCGGCCTCGACCGTACCCTGATGGGTGACGGTGTTGCCACAGCGGTCAGTGCCCTGCTCGGTGGACCGGCCAACACTTCCTACGGTGAGAATACCGGTGTCATCGGTATGACCGGTGTTGCGTCTGTCTACGTTACCTGCGGCGCTGCAGTCATTGCCATCATCCTCGGCTGTGTACCTGTCGTCTCTGCGATCATTGAAACCATTCCAGCCTCCGTTCTCGGCGGTATGTCCATCATCCTCTACGGTGTTATCGCCTCCAACGGTCTCCGGGTTCTCGTAGACAATAAAGTAGACTACGGCAAGCAGAAGAACCTGATCATTACTTCTGCGATGCTGGTCATCGGTCTGGGCGGTGCGGTTCTTCCGCTTGGCGGCAGTGCTACCCTGTCCGGCACTGCGCTGGCTGCGTTCGTCGGCATTCTGCTGAACCTGGTTCTGCCGGAGAACTGATTATAGAACACAAGGGACCTTGCGGTCCCTTTTTATTTGAATACGGTGAGATCTTTCCAGACCAGTTCTTCGGAATCGGAAGGTGTATCCTCAAACCGGTCGATGAAGTACCTTGCATGCACTGCGCCCAGTTTCTGATACAGTCTGCCTGCCCGGTCATTGCCTCTGACGATATGGATGGTCATTCGGCAGCAGTTGTCTGCGGCATACCTGCCGACGGTTCTGATCAATGCTTTTCCGATGCCCTGCCCCTGCTTATCATCCCGGACATGCAGGGACTCCAGGTACAGCGCATGTCCATCCCTCTCATCCGGGCAGTACGCCGCAAAGCCGGCAACCGTGCCTTCCTCTTCCGCCACAAAGATGCCCTGCCCGGCAATGAGTGTGTATGCATTCCACTTCTGTGCCGCTTCCTCTGGATCCATCCGGTCCAGCAAAGCGTCCGCCAGCAGGCCGCGGTAGGTCTTCTGCCAGTTGGCCACATAGATTTCACCGATCTCCCGGCGGTCGCTTTCCCTGTACTGCCTGATCATCATTCCGTACCCCCTTTCTCGAATACATCGCTCTCGATCTGCAGAAGGTCCGCAAAGCGGATCTTCTTCCCGTCCTTCATCTTCAGATACTGTTCTTCTGTACTGATCTGCTTCAGTATTCCGGTATGTGTTCTATAATGCCCGCCTTCCTTGGTTCCGTCTTCCTCAAAGCAGACAACGGATACCGGAATCCCTTCGTTCTGTACGTCCTGAAGAATGCGGATCTTCCGGTCCAGTTCTTCCTTTTCCGCTTCCCCGGGCTCCCTTCTTTCCTCGGTCAGCCGCCCGGTCTCATCAATCAGTTCCTCGTATCCCACCAATGCGGAGAACGGTGAGAACTGGGCTGCCCGGTCCGCCGTGGACATGTGCTTCCGGTTTCTGGATACCGGGCGGGGCAGCTCCAGCATATCCGCGTACCGCTTCATGCCTTGTGCCCTCCGATCTGCTTGTTCCGCTGCCTGCCGGTCGCGCCTTCCTCCAGAGATACCCCCTTGATGACAGCGTTCTTTCCGAAGCGTCTCTGGATTTCCAGAAACGCTTCCTGGGCCTTCTTCTCCCGGGCAGTCCTGTCCAGCAGTTCCTTCTCAGCCAACAGATCCGCTTCCGCGTCGCTGAACAGGTCTGTCTGCCGGTATTCCTGCTTTCTGCCTGCATACGCCGCATCCTTGATATTGATGGCCGTAACACCTATTCTGCGGATGGTCAGCTCCTTATTCACCAGCCCGTCATACAGGGAAAGCAGTCCCTCCCGGATCAACGATCCGGCCGAAGTGTACAGGGGCAGCTCTGCTGTCCCGTGTACGGATTTCGGCACCTTCTTTCCGTAGTAGTTTGTCTTTATCTCTCCATGGTAGTCTTCGGTCAGACTGGACGTGTCATAGCCGATGCCCAGTACGACCCGGTCGGTAACATAGCCCTTCTCCACCAGATCCAGAGCCAGCTGATCGGCCATTTCATGCACGATGATCCGGCCTTTTTCAAAGCTGTAGGGCTCCATCAGCACCTGCCCGATGCCGCAGCTCTTCGATTCCGGCACATAGGCCTTGATATCGCGCATGGTGCAGGATTCATAGCCCCAGGCATGGTCAATGAGCAGCTCTGCATTGATCCCGAAGAGCCTGTACAGTACAGTGTCATCCAGCAGGGACTGTCTGGCAATATCACCCATGGTATACATGCCGTGTTCCTTCAGCCTCCGGCTGTAGCCCGGACCGACGCGCCAGAAATCCGTCAGCGGTTCATGTGTCCACAGCTGTTCACGGTAGCTGCGTTCATCCAGCTCTGCAATCCGTACACCGTGCTCATCCTCTTCCATGTGCTTGGCCACGATATCCATAGCGACCTTGCACAGGTAGAGATTGGTACCGATGCCGGCGGTAGCAGTGATCCCGGTCTCTTTGAGTACATCGTGGATCATCCGCTCCACCAGATCCCTGGCAGTCATGCCGTAGGTGTTCAGGTATTCCGTAAGATCCAGGAAGACTTCATCGATGGAGTATACATGGATGTCCTCCGGTGCGATCCAGCGCAGATAGATCCCGTAGATCCGGGCACTGTATTCCAGATAGAACTGCATCCGGGGGACAGCCGTGAGGTATCCCAGTTCCAGTGAGGAATCACTGTTCAGTTCATCACTGTTTACGGACATGGACCGGAATTCCCGGCAGTGGTTGTCCCGCTTCCGCAGGGCGTTGACCTCCTTCACCCGCTCAATGACTTCGTACAGCCTCGCTCTGCCGGCAATGCCGTATTTCTTGAGCGCCGGCGAAACCGCCAGGCAGATGGTCTTTTCCGTCCGGCTGAGATCTGCGACGACAAGATTCGACTTCAAAGGATCCAGCCCGCGCTCCACACATTCCACTGAAGCGTAGAAGGATTTCAGATCGATTGCGGCATACGTTCTCTGCTTCATGGTTCCATTGTAGCGGAAAATGTGCATATTTCAAAGATTTATGCAACAAAAAGGAAGATCTGCCATCTCCCTTTGTTTCTGAACTATTGTCCGGCGTACTTGAATACCCGCATCATTTCCGCTGTCAGGCTGCTGTGATCTTCGTAGTCCGGCATGTTCTCCCGGCTCATCCATGTAGCGAGGGACAGTTCTGTATGGTCCAGGGTAATCGTATCATCGCCGTCCAGTTCACAGAAGTAGCCTATGAGCAGAGAACCGCTCATTCCCCAAGGCTGGTTCTTGTAGTAGCGGATGTTCCTGACCCTGAGTCCGGTCTCTTCCCGCACTTCACGTTGAACCGCTTCTTCCGCTGTCTCACCGATTTCCACATAGCCGGCAATCAATGCATACCGGGTATACTCTCTGCCGGCGTACTGCGACACCAGCATTTTATTGCCGTTGACGACGCCGACAATGACAGCCGGAGAAATCTGGGGGTAGTAATGCGCATGGCACTGAGGGCACTCCAGCATCCGCTCTGTACGGCTGTGAACGAGCTCCGTACAGCAGTGGCCGCAGTAGCGGTGGCTGTCATACCAGCGGAACAGATGGCTGCCTGTCATGGCCGCAAAAGCTGTAGTTCTGTCCACTCCTGTACGCAGCTCTGCCAGCGGTCTGACCGCAAAGCCTTCGATCTCTTCGTATTCCCCGGTGTAGTAGTGTACATCGTCGATGGAGAACAGATAGGTGAACCGGGTTCCGGTGCATTCACCGATCACAGGAAAACGATCCTTCTGCATCAGAACACCGCTTCCGCGGTACAGCAGTACCGTATCCGCATCTGTCCATGCCCGGTCATAGTAGGTATTGATCAGTTTGGAGGGATAGATTTCCTGTATCATACGGTTCTATTCTACCACATTCACAGGTACAACCCGGCAGATGAGTACGTACCTGGCATTTTCGTAGTCCGCTGTGCATGTCAGCAGCATCACGACTCTGTCCCCCGGCAGGACCTCTGTACGGGATACAAACGTTGAATTGCGCTGATAGGACGCAATATAGTCGAGAAAGCCGTCTTCATCCGCAAACAATGTCTGCAGGAAGTCCTCTTCTGCGTTCATCAGGGTACCGGCTACGGCTTCGAAGCGGTACTCCCCCTGCGGTGAAGTGTAGATGAAATACGGATGTTCATCGTAGAAAGCCTGTTCCTTGTAGTTCTCCAGCGCACAGAACATCGCTCCGCTGTTGGTGTGGTGCCCGTAGATCGGTGTCAGCTTATCACCCAGCAGTGCGTCGCTGCGGCAGTCCATGAACAGGGAGCCCATATGGTTGACCTCCCGGTTGAACAGGTGTTCCAGATAGTAGGCATTGTCCGTACCCTGTACAACCGGATAATTGATAATTGTACCCTCGAGTTCCATCCAGCCTACAATGTCCGGATTGATCTCTGCCAGAGCAGCGAAATCGATGCCGGCTTCCGGTTCATCTTCCTGCACTGCCGGCCTTGCCTTCCCGGCAATCTCCTCGTAGGTACGGGCGCCTTCCCGGTAGGCATGCGTAATGGAATACAGGTTGTACGCACTGAACAGGAAGATCCCGAGGAAGACACAGAACAGGATCCTGAGGGCCAGGATTCCATTGCGGTTCAGTTTCCTTCTTTTCCTGCTCATTGCCTATCACAGTTGAAGTAGACAAACAGCATTCTGTCCTTGCCGTTCATGTCCTTCAGAATCTCATACGGTACGCCGGGCAGGATCTCTTCCACCAGACGGCTCATGGCTTCCCGCTGGTTCCAGCCCATTTCAAAGGCCATGAAGGCCTTATCCTTCAGTACCTGGCGGCAGCCGCGGAAGACCTCCCGGTAGAACTTCAGGCCATCCGAACCACCGAACAGCGCTACATGCGGCTCAAAGTCCACAACGGAACGCTCCATCGCCTCATCATCCGGAATATACGGAGGGTTGCACACGAGTACATCCAGCCTGATTCCCTGCTCGATCAGCGGCTGCAGCATGTCGCCGGCGAGGAAACGGATGTCCGCTCCGTTCAGCTCCGCCGCTTTCCGTGCCATCACCAGGGCTTCTTCCGAGATGTCCGTTGCGGTCATGGACACCCGTGGTTCTTCCTTGCACAGGGTGATCGCAATCGCCCCGGATCCGGTGCCGATATCTGCGCATACGACCTCTCCTTCCGGGAAATTCCGGTCGATTCTTGCCAGTGTGTAGGCACAGAGTTCCTCTGTCTCCGGACGGGGAATCAGCACATCCTCATTAACGGGGATCCGGTAGCCGTAGAACCAGGAGTAGCCCAGTACATGCGCCATCGGTTCATCATTCAGGATCCGTTCCATGCCTGCTTCAAACTCCGGAACCAGGTCTTCCGGCATATCTTCCTCATAGTGAAGATACAGATTCCACCGTTCCCGCTGGCTGAGTTCAACAAGAAAGCTCATTACCGTCTCCGGCGGAATATCGCGTTCTTCACACAGTGCTTCGTATTTCCTTACATATTCCGAGATCTTCATTACAGCTCCATATTGGCCAGTTTTTCGGCTTCATCCGCTTCGATCAGGCCATTGATGACATCATCGAGCTTTCCTTCGACAATCCTGTCCAGCTGAGTGATTGTCAGGCCGATCCTGTGGTCCGTTACCCGGTTCTGCGGATAGTTGTAGGTACGGATCTTTTCACTGCGGTCACCGGTACCGAGCTTCGCCCTGCGGATCTTTCCTTCTTCCTCTTCCTGCCTTCTCTTCATTTCTTCGTAGACGCGGGCACGGATGAGGCGCATGGCTGTTTCGCGGTTTTCGATCTGGCTGCGTCCTTCCTGGCAATTGACGGTAATCCCTGTAGGGATATGTACAATGCGTACAGCCGAATCGGTCTTGTTGATGTGCTGTCCGCCGGCTCCGCTTGCCCGGTGGGTTTCGATCGTCAGATCCTTGGGATCGATCTCGATGTCCGTCTCCTGGGCTTCCGGCTGGCAGAGCACCGTGGCGGTGGAGGTATGGATCCTGCCCTGTGCTTCTGTCTTCGGCACCCGCTGCACACGGTGCGCACCGGATTCAAACTTCAGATGCCGGTAGACATCATTTCCCTTCACGGAGAAGATGATCTGGCTGAATCCTCCTGCTTCACTGGGATTGGCTTCCAGAACGGATACACGCCAGTTCATCGATTCAGCGTACTTGGTATACATCCGGTAGAGGTCACCGGCAAAGATGTTTCCTTCATCACCGCCGGCTCCGCCCCGGATCTCCATAATGACATCATGGTCATCATCCGGATCCCGCGGTATCAGCAGATGCTGGATGTGCACCAGCAGGCCTTCCCGTTCCGGTACGCACTCTTCCAGCTCTGCCTGAGCCATTTCCTTCAGCTCCGGATCATTCTCATTGACGAGGCTTTCAGCCTCCTCAATGCGTTCATCCAGCGCCTGCAGCTTCCGCCACGCGTCGACAGACTGCTCGAGGCGTGCCTGTTCCTTTGACAGCCGGGCAACTTCCGCCGGATTCCGGAGGATTTCCTCATCCATCAGTTTGGCTGTGATTCCGTTGTACTGTTCCTGTATTTCCTGCAGCTTGCTGCGAATTGCGTCCATGTTCGTTCCTCACTTCCGTTTCAGGGGATCCTTCAGGCGGAGCGGCCGTCCTGTAACTTCATGGCAGTGGCGGCATCTCGCTTCGTAGAAATCCATCGCACCGACGACGACCAGCGGATCATTCCAGTCCGCCGGTGCACCGTTGACTATGCGCTGTGTGCGCGTAGCCGGAGCCCCGCACTTTACACATACCGCTGTCAGCTTGGTGACAAATTCCGCTTCTGCCAGCAGGGTGGGCATCACGCCGAACGGTTCTCCGCGGAAGTCGGTATCCAGGCCGGCACACATGACACGGATCCCGTGCGATGCGAGCAGGCGGCATACTTCTATGACAGCTTCATCCAGAAACTGTACTTCATCAATCGCTACGACATCCGTGTCTTCCCGGACATAGTCCAGGATTTCCGCTGCCCGGTCGATGAGGATGCTTTCGGCCATGGAGCCGGCGTGGCTGGCGATTCTGGTTTCACTGTAGCGGTTGTCGATTCTGGGCTTGAACACCAGAATATTCTGTTTGGCAAATTCCAGTACCTTGATTCTGCGGATGAGTTCTTCCGTCTTGCCGGCAAACATACAGCCGGAGATGACTTCCAGCCATCCTTTCTGGTACTGCTTGTACATCTCACTCATAGTCATCTCTCCTGTAATTCCCTGCCAGGCGGCGGATCGCCCGGTTCTCCAGCTGACGGACGCGTTCCTTGGTCACGTTCAGCCTCTTTCCGACTTCTTCCAGTGTCTGCGGCTCCTGCCCGTCCAGACCGAACCTGGCTTTCAGGATTTCCTGTTCCCGCTCCGGCAGTTCCTTGAGCATTTCATGGACTTCTTCCCGGCGGTAGGCTTCCAGCGATACTTGTTCCGGATTCTTGAGGGTATCATCCGCCACGAAGTCGGACAGTGTGCTGCTGTCATCATCACCGACCGGGGTTTCCAGAGATACGGTATCCATGGACAGCTTCAGCAGTTCTTCCACTCTTTCCGCAGTCATGCCGGGAATCCGGGCAGCGATTTCTGCGCTGTCGGGTTCATGGTTGAGCTCCTGGGTCAGTTGGGTGCGGACTTTGTGGATCTTCATCAGCTGTTCATTCAGATGAACGGGAAGCCGGATGTACCTTGCCTGTTCACCGATTGCCCGGATCATGGACTGTTTGATCCACCAGGTAGCGTAGGTACTGAAGCGGAAGCCTTTGGACCAGTCGAACTTCTTCACTGCGTGCATCAGGCCGATATTGCCTTCCTGGATCAGATCCGGGAGGGCCAGACCGCGGTTCATATAGTTTCTGGCGATGGATACCACCAGGCGCAGGTTGGACCTTGTCAGCAGATCCATAGCCTCTTTATCACCCTTCTGTGCCTTCTCCGCTGTCCTGCGTTCCTCTTCCGGTGTCAGCAGCGGTATCTGCCCGATCTCGTGGAGATAGAGGTTGACCGCGTCCAGAGAGGCTCCTGCAGGCAGATCCTGCGGGAGTGATACCGTCTCTTCCCCGATTCCGTTCTCTTCACACCACTCATAGAACGACGCACTCTCTTCTTCCGACAGCCCCATCTCTTCCAGTACATCGAAGAGTTCCTCCGCCGATACCGGATCATGGTGCGCCTGCCGCTGCAGAAGCTCCTGCTTGATTTGTTCAATGGTCTTCATAGGTTCACCTGTATTGCATTCTAACACAGAAAAAAAGATACCGTACACACGGTATCCTGTTTCCCTGATTACTTCAGACCGTACTTCTTATTGAAACGCTCTACACGTCCCGCAGCCTGTGCGAATCTCTGTCTTCCTGTATAGAAAGGATGGCAGTTGGAGCAGGTATCAACCTTGATCTCTTTCAGTGTCGAACCTGTTTCGAATTCAGAACCGCAGCTTGTGCAGACAACCTTTGTCTTGTAGTACTTAGGATGGATCCCCTGTTTCATAGCTTCATTCTCCCTTCCGCCTTAGACCTCATGCGTGTCTAAAGAAAGCGCACAAGTATCTTAACACACTGCCAAAGGTCCGTCAACGGAGTTTCATTGTGTATACTGTGTACAGCACGATGTGCAGTACACAGAACAGTCCGATCAGGATCCGGAACTTCATCTTCCGGGTTTTATGATGGAACACCTGCATGCCGGCAAGTGCACCCCAGCATCCGAACAGGGCTGAAACAAGCAGTGTTCTCTCGGAGATGCGCCAGGCATCCCGGCGGGCACGTCCTTTGTCCATGCCGTACAGCAGGAAGACGATGGCATTGATGATTGTATAATGGATCACTCAACGATCTCTCTGTGCATGGAGGCACCCAGTGCCTTCAGCTTGGTATCGATCCGGTCATAGCCGCGGTCGATATGGTAGACATCATGGATCTCCGTCACACCGTCCGCAATCAGGCCGGCTACGATCAGTGAAGCACCGCAGCGCAGATCCGTAGCGGTCACTTTATCACCGTACAGCCGGGTCGGTCCCTTGATCATTGCACTGCCGGATCCGATTTCGATGTTCGCACCCATGCGCTGCAGTTCCAGGCAGTGCTTGAAGCGTTCCTTGTAGATGGTATCCGTTACCACAGCCATACCGTCCGCCTGCGTCAGAAGGGCTGTAAACGGCTGCTGCAGGTCGGTCGCAAAGCCAGGATACGGCTTGGTGGTGATATCCACTGCCTTCAGCAGCTTCGGTGATCTCCTGACAAGGATGGAATCAATGCCGATGTCCATATCCGCACCCATTTCCATCAGCTTGGATGTCAGGCCTTCAATATGCTTGGGAATGACATTGACAATCTTCATCTCTTCCGCACAGGCAGCTGCCATGATCAGGAAGGTGCCTGCCTCGATCCTGTCCGGAATGATCTCATGGAAGCAGCCCCAAAGCTCATGTACACCATCGATGGTAATGACGTTGGTGCCGGCACCGTGGATATTCGCACCCATTTTATTGAGCATCGTAGCGATATCGATGATCTCCGGCTCCTTCGCCGCGTTCTCGATCGTTGTCCTGCCGTCCGCCAGCACCGCTGCCAGCATGATATTGATCGTTGCGCCTACCGAGGCAATGTCCAGGAAGATCTTCGCACCGTGAAGATGATCGGACTTGATCGTATAGCAGCCGCGGTCATATTCCACGGTAGCACCCATCGCTTCGAATCCTTTGATGTGCAGATCGATCGGCCTCGGCCCCAGATAGCACCCGCCCGACATCTTGATCCGTACGTAGCCGTATTTGCCCAGCAGTGCGCCCATGAAATAGTAGGATGCCCGCAGCTTCTTCACCGCATCATCCTCCAGATCGACATTCTTCATATCTGTCGGATCCATGATGATATGATCCTCCCGCTGCCGGTAGATCTTAACATTCAGCAGTTCCAGAATCCTGGCCAGCGATTCTACATCCGCAATGTTCGGCACTCCGGTGATCGTTACCGGACCGCGTGCCAGCACAGCAGCCGGAATCAGGGCGACCGTTGCGTTCTTCGCACCGGAGATCATGACCTCTCCCCTCAGCGGTCTTCCTCCGTCTATTCTGATTACTTCTTCCATGATTCATTCTCCTTTATCACCAACGCTG
>JAEEYJ010000179.1 GCA_016291725.1 Solobacterium sp. | reverse complement strand
ATGGATGCCCCAGCAGCTGTCAACGGTAATGTTGTTGTTGGTCATGTACTGGAAGATGTACTTGACGTTGCCGGTGACTTCTTCACCGCGTTCGAAGCAGAGGTAGACGGTTCCTTCGATGTCGTCTTTGCGCTCCAGCAGGATCTTTGCGGCACCCAGCAGCATCCCCATGTGTCCATCATGGCCGCAGGCATGCATGACACCGTCATTCTTGGATTTTACGGTTCTGGGTACATCGAACAGAACGGTATCCGTTTCCTGGACAGGCAGGGCGTCTACATCTGCTCTGAGCAGTACTTTCCTGCCGCTGTCCTTCTCTGCCGGGCCTTTGATGGTGGCGAGGATGCCACCGCGTGGAATGACCACATGATCAATGCCCATTCCGGTCAGTTCTTCGGAAAGACGGTCGATGGTTGCGTCTTCGTGATCTGACAGTTCCGGGTGTTCATGGAAGTAGCGGCGCATGGAAATGATGTAGTCTTCATACTTCTTCGCTAGTTCTAGATTAGTCATTTCAAAAACACTCCTTTCCTTCATAATAGCACGGCACAGATACCGGGAAACACTGTTTTCGTAAACGGTTACAAAAATGAAGGATACGTCATTTTTCACAATGTCTTTGTACAATTATCGTTACGGTAGCGCAGGATAAAGCGGTTGATGTAATATTATCTCATTGGATCGGAGACTGTTATGACCAGAAGTACATTGGTGAAGAACCTCATCCGGACCGTATTCGGTCTGTTCATATTTGCGGCAGGCGTTGCGCTTGAAATGCAGTCCAACATTGGTATGGCGCCCTGGGAAACCTTTGCAGTAGGTGTTGCGAACCATGTGCCGTTCCGTTTCGGAACGGTACATGTAACCATCAGTCTGATCATTGTCGTGATTGACCTGCTCATGAAGGAAAAGATCGGTACCGGCACCGTGCTGGATGCCCTGCTGGTCGGGAACTTCGCGGACCTGATTGTCCGTACAGGCCTGATCCCGCTGCAGCACAGCATCCTCTCCGGCGCCGCACTGCTCATCATCGGCATGATCCTGATGGCAGTGGGACAGTATTTCTACATGGGTGCGGGCCTTGGCTTCGGACCCAGGGATACGATGATGGTCGGCCTCGGCAAGCGGTTCCGCACCATTCCCATCGGTGCTGTACAGACAGCGATCCTGGTGGTTGTTCTGTGTGCCGGATGGCTGCTGGGCGCCCCGGTAGGCATCGGTACACTGATTACCGTATTCGGCCTCGGCACAACCATGCAGATGGTATTCAAGGCACTGCACTTTGACCCGAGAGGCATTGAACAGACCGGCTTTGTAGAATTCTTCCGGATCCTGTCCGGAAAGGACTGAGTTATCCCCCTGCAAAGATTCTTTGCGTGACTGTACGGATTCCTGAATGAAACAATGGAATCAGGAGGACACCTTACGCATGAACAATGTCGGCAAGAACATAAAGAACCTGCGGCGCGCAGCGGATCTGACGCAGGATGATCTGGCGGCAAGAATCCATGTCACCCGGCAGACAGTATCCAACTATGAAACCGGTAAATCCGAGCCGGACATTGAAATGATGGGTCTGATCGCCGAAGCACTGGGCACGGACATCACCGGCCTGATCTACGGAAAGAAGAAAGAAGCTTCCCCGGAAAAGCCCTGGTTCCTGTTCGTGATGCTGATGGTATCAGCGGCTGTGAGTATATTCATCCATCAGTATGCCGGAATACTGTCCGCCAGAGGCTCAGCGCTGTTCGTCGTCCCCTACGCCGCCTATGTTCTTCTGTTTGCAGCACTGCCGTTCTCTGTGTGGCTGTGCGGTTTCCTGGGCGGGGCTCTGCTGCAGAGAGCCATGGGATTCCGGTACAGGAAGCCATTGTACTTGGTGTCTGTTCTGCTGAGTGCCTGTGCCGGTCTGTTCCTGGCGGTATTCGCGGCGGGCTATACAGCAGCGGGTCATGGGTCTACTGCACACGTAGAGTTTCTCGTCCCGATGTACAGGTGGCTTGCCCCGGTATGGAGCCTGCTTCTTCCCGCAGCGTTCCTGCTGGGCTTGACAGCGGGAATCACTTCCCGGCTTTCCGAAGCAGCGGAGAACAGCAGCAGAAGAGCGTCCCGCAGGCTTGCAGGACTTGCCGCAATACCCGTCCTGATCCTGTGCCTGTATCTGTTCAAGTATGAAGCACCCTGGCTTTACCGGCAGCACCGTTCTGATGAACGGATCCAGTACCGGATTCCGCATGAAGAGATGGTCCTGACCTTCTATCAACGGATCAACGGAGAAATGAGCGTAAGCCATAAATACATCGGTGCAGAGTACTTCCTCAGTGCTGAAGTGCGGCTGCCCGATTACCGCAATACACCCTGGCTGCGGCAGAGCCGGAAGGAATACATGGAGGACTGGCCGGGACCGGCAGACCTGCAGATGATCCAGGGAAGAACATGGCTCATTCCCTCGGACGAGGAACAGATCCTCTGCATAGACAGGAACCATTCCCTGCATGCAGATCCGGCTGTATATCTGGAAGAACAGGATGATCTGTGGATGATCACAGTTACCAGGCCGTAAATCAATCCCCTTTACCTGCCTGGTTTATGGTAGAGTAAAGGGGATTTTTATGTTGGGAGGAACGCGCATGGAAAAGAAGAAACCGTTCTACGGCTGGGTGATTGTCGCTGCCGGCTGCGTCATCATGGCAACAGCCATGGGCATTGCGTCCAACTGCAACTCTCTGTTCATCCGTCCGGTAGCTGAAGAACTGGGACTCTCCCGGCAGTCCGTCAGTATGATGCTGTCCATGATGAGCTTCGGCTCCATGGCTGCGTCGTTCTTCGCCGGGCGGATCTTCAGTGAAACGAATATTGTCAAAGTCATGCGGGCAGCGATTGCTGTTATGGTCATTGCCTACTTCTCCAACAGCCTTGCCCAGGATATCCGGATGCTGTATGCAACGCATCTGATCAACGGTGTCGCGATGTGCCTGGTTACGGTACTGCCGGTGACTTTCCTCATCAACAACTGGTTCCGGGACAAGGT
>JAEEYJ010000028.1 GCA_016291725.1 Solobacterium sp. | reverse complement strand
CCTGCTGTCCACCGGCAACGGTATGGAGAAGCGCTACGGTCTGGTATACGTCGATGTCACGGATGATCAGCTCAACAATGCGAAGTCGCTGGATGAGCTGTCCCTGAAGCGCATACCGAAGGATTCCTTTGATTGGTACAGTGAAGTCATTGCGACCAACGGTGCCTGCCTGAAAGGCCCGGAAGGAGAATAGGCATGAGCCGCAGGATTGTCGCGATTGCCGGCGGTGAAAACGGGGCGCATCTGCCGGACGGAACCCACACTCCCTATGATACAGAGACCATTGACCGCGCCATCGTCCGGCTCACGGGCAAAGAACATCCTCACTTTCTGATGATTGCGCACTCCCAGCCGACTGCGGACCGGCAGCAGTTCTACTTTGAAGTCATGCGTGACATCTACGGAAGATTCGGATGCGAATGCCGTGATCTCAAGAGTGATGAACTGGAAGACAGGGAAAAGGTACAGGAGAAGGTGGACTGGGCTGACATCATCTACGAAGGCGGTGGAGACACCCTGTCCATGATCGCTCTGTGGAAGCGCACCGGCTTCGATACAGTCCTCCGGCATGCATGGGAAGACGGCAAAGTCCTGTGCGGACTGTCTGCGGGCGGCAACTGCTGGTTTGAATCCTGCAGTTCCGACTCCCTGAAAATCATCCATGATGACCCCTCACAGCCATTCATCGAAGTGGAGTGCCTCGGCTTCCTGAAAGGGTACTTCATACCGCACAGCGATGTGGAAGCCGCCCGGATTCCCGATGCCAAGGAAAACCTGCGGGAAAACGGCCGCATTGGATTCGCTCTGTCCAATTGCGCGGCTCTGGCATTCGTCGACGATGAATGCACCGTGCTGAAGTCCTCGGACAATGCGTTTGCCAGGAAGATGTACTGGAAGGACGGGATCTGCGTTGAGGAAGAGCTCAGCGGTACAATGACGCTGGAAGAACTGTACAGGAAATAGTGGAAGGCACTCCGAAAGTGACAATTGTCAAGCGGAGTGTCTTTTTAGTATAATTCCTACGGAAAGAAACGGAGTTTATGGCAAAAGCAGTATTTCTGGACTACAAAGGAACGATTATCCGCCGCAAGGGCAAGGACCTGGAAGAATTCCACGACCGCATTCTGCGCAGCAGCAGAATGAACGACGAAGCAGCTCTTTCCGAATGGTGGATGACCAACCGGGGAATCATGGAAACAACCTGTTCGGGAGATTCCTTCCTGAGCCAGGAGGACATCTGTGTCGCACTGCTGCACAGAATGGAGAAGGACTACGGACTGCGGGAAAACATCGATGAGCTGAAGCAGCTGATGATGAACCACTGGATGTATGCCCCGGTCTTCAGCGATGTCCGGGAATTCTTCGAACAGTGCAGTCTGCCGATCTACATCCTGACAAACATCAATGAGCAGTATGTACGTGTCTGCCTGCGCCGCAATGGTCTGCATGTCAATGCAGTAATCTCCGGTGAATCCGTGAAAGCGTACAAGCCGGATCCCCGCCTGTTTGAAAAAGCGCTGCAGATCAGTGAGTGCAGTGCTGAGGATGCGGTATGCATCGGCAGTTCCCTGAGCGCGGATATCACAGCAGCGGAAGCCTGCGGCATCCGCGGGGTGCTCCTCAACCGTCAGCGGGAAGCGATTGAGTGTTCCTGCAAGATGATCTACAAGCTCTCTGAAGCGATCAGATATCTCTGAAAACCATAGAAAGACCACTACGGCGGTGTACAGTCTGCACCGTTTTTATATACCTTCCGGAACAGGACCGGGTGAACAGCAGTCGGTATAGTATAATAATCAGTGATATACCGTTCGGAACAGAGATTCCGGGGAGGATGGAAGGATGCGGCTGAAGGAGTATCTTGACCTGCAGACACAGGAAAGAAGAGTTTTGATTGTTTCCGATGCGGCTAAAGCCGGTCAGCTGTTCCGCAGATATGAAGCAGCACATCATCGGATGGTCAGGAATGTATACCCGTTGACCGTAAAGAACGCAGCAGAACAGGTTTTCCATCACATCCAGGCAGAAAAAGGCCCGGTGCCGGAATACAGGCTGCTGAGCAGTACGGAAGCCATGATGGTCTTCCGCAGCATACTGCTGCAGAATACCCGCAGTCTCCGGTACTTTACAGATGCGCGGATGTTCAATCTGCAGACATCGGTGGAGATCTTCCGGAAAGCGGATCTTATCCGCATGAACGGACTGCTGCAAGGGGCAGATCAGCTGCAGAACTTCCAGGATCTGATTTTCCTGAATGCACTGTATGATCAGGAACTGGAACAGCGCAGAATGCTGGATGATACCGCACTGTACCGGTATGTACTCGACAGAACGGACGAACACACAAAAGAATTGTTCGGCAGTTCATACGGCATTCTGCAGGAAGATACCGACAGGCTGAGCGGGATCCAGCAGGCATTCCTGAAGAAATGCTTCGGGGAGTCGCTGGAGCCTGTTGAAGTCTTTGAGAAAGACAATGCAGAGATCAAGGATGCAGCAGTGCTGCGGAACGCTCTGTTCTTCAAGGGCTATGGACCGTATAACGAAGCGGCGTATATTGCCTGGGACATTGCGGCGCACAGTCTGCCGCTCGGACAGGTGCTGGTGCTGCATACAGCAGAGAGCCAGATCCAGCCGCTTCAGGCTGCCCTGGATGCCAACGGTCTGTATGCCGACTTTCTATCGTCTCATTCTGTCCGCAGCAACCCCTACATTACCCTCATGCGGAATCTGCTGCAGTGGGCGTCCGCAGACTATTCGGAAGCCATGCTGGAACGGATTCTGAGCAATCCGGCATTGATCATCCGTGCGGCAAAGGATACCGGGGAGACAGTCAATCCCGCGGGTGACAGCTGTTACTTTGACTACGTCATCAATGCCGGCAACCGCTACCGTGCAGAGGATAAGATGCTGCTGGGGTGGGGGTACGAGCGCAATGCCCGGTTTATCCAGCATGAGTCCGCAGAAGAATACAAACAGGTTCCGGAGGTCCTGGCGTTCCACGAGGATCTGCTGAAGGTGTT
>JAEEYJ010000178.1 GCA_016291725.1 Solobacterium sp. | reverse complement strand
GAAAAAGGAATCTGCATCGATGTCGAAGAGACAGGCACTACCTTCGAAGAGAATGCGTACCTCAAAGCGAAGTCCGTCTATGATCTCGCCCATACCTGTGTCATCTCCGATGACAGCGGTCTGGAGGTCACTGCCCTGAACAACGAGCCGGGCCTCTATTCCGCCCGCTACAAAGGGCTGGAAACGGAAGCGGAACGCCGCCGGGCCATCCTGGATGGTCTGAAGGACAAGGATGACCGGAGCGCCCGGTTCATCTGCTGCATCTGCTTCATGGATGAAACCGGAGAAGCACACCTCTTCAAAGGAATCTGGCACGGTGTCATTGCGGACCGGCCGGAGGGATCCAACGGCTTCGGCTACGATCCGATCTTCATCTCGGAAGACGCAGACGGGAAAACCACCGCCAGTCTGCCGATCTCCTTCAAGGAAACCTATTCCCACCGTGCAAAGGCCGTGGGGATGCTGATGGAATATCTGAACAGCAATAGAAAGGAAAAACTATGATCTACCGTGACTTCAAGGGACTGTCCCTCTCCATGCTCGGCTTCGGCACCATGCGTCTTCCTCTGAAGGAGGACGGTGCAATCAATGAAGAGCTCGTTGCTGAAATGACCGACTACGCACTTTCCCACGGTGTCAACTACATCGACACTGCGTGGCCCTACATGAACAACCGTTCCGAAATGGTCATGGGACGGATCCTGGAGAAGTATCCCCGTGACAGCTATTACCTGGCCACCAAGTATCCCGGTCATATGATCGTAGAGAAGTATGATCCGCAGGATATCTTTGAGCGCCAGCTGAAGAAGCTGCGCACGGACTGCTTCGATTTCTATCTGCTGCACAATGTCTATGAAAACTCGATCCAGGTCTATGAAGATCCCCAGTGGGGCATCATGGACTATTTCCTGGAACAGAGAAGGCTGGGCAGGATCAAGCATCTTGGCTTCTCCTGCCACGGTGATATCCCCCTGCTGAAGGAGTTCCTGGACAAGTACGGCGATGAAATGGAGTTCTGCCAGATCCAGATGAACTGGCTCGACTGGAAGCTGCAGAAAGCAGAAGAGAAATACAGCATCCTGACGGAAAGAGGCATTCCGGTATGGATCATGGAGCCGGTGCGCGGCGGCAAGCTGGCGTCTCTGGAAGAAGCAGACCTGAATACGCTGCATGCGCTTCATGAGGGCAGCGCGGCTTCCTTCGGCTTCCGCTGGACCCAGCAGTTCCCCAATGTGACCATGGTGCTCTCCGGCATGTCCGATATGGAACAAATGATCGACAACGTCGCATCGTTCGATCATGAAGATCCTACAGGGGAAGCGGAGAATGCTGCGCTGGAAGCCATCGCTGCATCGATGATGGATCTGATTCCCTGCACCGCCTGCCGGTACTGCTGCGATGGCTGTCCGATGGGTCTGGATATTCCCGATCTGCTGTACAAGTACAACCAGCTCCGCGGCGGAGCAGGCAGTACCATAGCAATGCAGCTCGATGCCTTCCCGGAAGACAAGCTTCCTTCTGCCTGCATCGGCTGCGGCGCCTGCGCAGCCGTCTGTCCGCAGAGGATTGCCATCCCCGATGAACTGGCAAAGTTCACCGAAGCACTGCAGGCTGTACCGAAATGGGCGGATATCTGCAAGGCAAGGGAAGAGGCAGAAAAGAAGGCCAGGGCGGAAGAGAACGCCTGAGTTCCTATACTATGAAAACCTCTCTTCGGAGAGGTTTTTTACAGAAATCCTGCATACCGGACAGCGGACTCATAATAAAAGCGGATCGCTTGATCCGCTTTTCTGTACTACTTTTTGAAATTCCTTTCGATGAACTCCTTCAGGATCGGGAATACGATTTCCGGGAAGTCAGCGATGGTTTCGTGGGAAGCGCCGGGAATCACATGGAACTCAGAGCCGGGGATGGCATCGGCGATCTCTTTGTTGGCTTCCAGGTCGCAGATGAAGTCCTGGTCACCGCAGATCTGTACGACCGGCAGATTGACATTCTTCAGATCCGGAATCAGGTTGAAGTGCGCCAGTTCATTGGTGAACTGAAACTGGATCAGGTCATCATTGCTCAGACCGCGCTTCTGGCCATCCATGATGTCCTTGAGATTGAACCTTCCCTTGCCGTGGTACAGCGGCAGCATAATCTCACAGTACTCATCAAATGTAATCTCACCCTTGAAAACCGCACCGGAAGTCCAGGTTTCATACTGCTTTTCCGTGCCGTACTCCTTGACATGCGCAGCGACGCGGGCATTGTCGATTGCTGCAGCGTTGCCTGCTGTAGAGAGAATCATTGCCCCGTACAGATGCTCAGGATGGTGTGCGATGTAATACTGCGCTTTCATTCCGCCGTAGGACTGGCCCAGGATGAACACTTTGTCGAGACCGAGATACTCGCGCAGCGCTTCTGCATCTTCTACGTTCTGCTTGATGGAGCTTGTATGAACGTCTTTACGTTCGCTGCGGCCGGTATTCCTGTCATCGATATAGATCAGCTGGCAGTACTCTGAGAGCGGAGAAAGATCAGGCATGAAATGCGTGTGGTCGGAACCAGGTCCGCCGTGAAGAACGAGGCATACCGGCTTTTCTCTCATTACCGGGCCGTCCGGAACAAACTGAAGGCCTTCTACATCAAAGAAAATGCGGTATCCGTTTACTGTTGCAAACATAGTCTTTTCTCCTTTTCCCTATTCTAGAATGAAGCTGTTCCGTGTTCAATGACTGCAGCCTGAAAAAGCTCCGCTGAAGAGCAGAGCCATTGACGAAAGAAACACCGCAGCATCGTACCGGTTTGTTACTTCTCGATTTCTCCGGTCCAGTCCAGGATGCCGCCGAACTCATAGATATTTGTGTAGCCCATGTCTGCCAGCTTCTGTGCCGCGTTTCTGCTGCGGCTGCCGCTGCGGCAGTAGACCAGGATAATCTGCCCGAGGTCCGGCAGTTCCGCCGGCTTTTCCGTACCGATGCTCTCGTTCGGGATCAGGATCGCCCCCGGTATGTGCCCTTCATCGTATTCAAGCTGACGTCGGACATCCACGATGACATGTCCGTCATCCTTGGCCATCATTTCCTTTGCAGTTTCCTGATTGATATGTGTGTAGCTTCCACCTGCAGACCGGGGCTCATCTTCGTCCTTACTGAACATACAACCGGCAAGCAGCAGAACAGCGCTCACCAGAGCCGCAATAAACCTTTTCAGCGTCATAGTATTCTCCTTGCTTTTATTCTACGATACTGCAGCCCTGTTTCTATAATGGATGCTCCTGCGCAATGCAGTTTTATGTGCTTTATCATGCTGTATCTATACTCTGTACAAATAAAGCAGGTTTCCCTGCTCTTTTACTCGACATAGTGGATCCTGCTCTCATCGAACCGGTCCTGCTGCCTGCGCTCCTCTGCTGGATATCCGTATGCGAAGATGGCGAATGCCCGCAGATTATCCGGCAGATGGAGTATCTTTTCCACTGCCTGCATCTTGTGCTCCTCAGGCGCGATTCCGATCCAGACACCGCCGAGCCCCTGTGCGTCCGTCTCCAGCCACATGTTCTCTACCGCGATCGACATGTCGACCTGTGCATAGATCAGATGACGGCAGTCGGTGCGGTAAACCGGTACGATCGCGGCAGGAGCGTCCGCCGTCATGCCTGCGTAGGGGCTCGCTTTGGACAATGCCTTCAGTGTTTCTTTATTGGTCACCACGTAGAACTCCCAGGGCTGCTGGTTGGAGGCCGAAGGTGCCTGCATTGCCGCACGGAGGATCGCTTCTGTCTTTTCCGGTTCGACCGGTCTGTCCTGATACTTCCGTATACTTACTCTATGATAGATGCTGTTCATGTTTATCTCCTTCTACGCTATTGTACGGTTCAAAGTGTATCGAGCATGGCTCCTTCGATGCCGCATACAGCTGCACCGATCTTCGATGCGTACTGCAGTGCAGATACGGGATCATCCCCGCGCACGAGGCAGGCCAGGAAAGTGCCGCAGTGTGCATCTCCGGCACCGGTACCGTCAACGGTTTCCTCCAGCGTCTCCGCAGGACATTGGTAGTATCCCTTCTCATATCTGACGCAGGACCCGTTTCTCCCATCGGTGATGACCACTGTGTTCTGCGTCCGCTGATGCAGCGCTTCTGCACATTCCTGCATACTGCCGTCAGTACCCAGCAGGGTACGGGCTTCCCGCAGATTCAGGTGCAGCATAGGATGCAGCGCCAGAAGCCTTTCTGTCCGCTCCTGCGGTATATTTGCCAGGCGTACACCCGGGGCATAGCAGAACGTCAGTTCCGGATGATTCTCAAAGAAACGGATGATGTGTTCACCGCCTTCTTCCTCGATCTCCAGACCGCAGCAGTACCCCAGCGCGTAGTCTTCTGCATTCAGACCGTCCAGCCATCCCCTGCGGAACCGGTATTCTGCGCCGTGGACGGAGAGGAACGTCCGGTCACCCGCCCTGTCCACAATGCAATAGCAGCAGCCGTTTTCCTCATCGCTGGTGAACAGAGCATGCATGCCGCGCTTCTGCAGCTCTTCACGGACGAAGTCCGCATAAATGCCTGTTCCGACAGTTGATGCAAGGTCATACGGTACACCCAGCAGCCGGAACATGTTCGCAACGTTGCAGGCACAGCCGCCGAGCCGCATCTTCTGCGTCCGGGCATTCGCATCCCCTTCCCGCTCCGGCAGACGGTCAACACGGATGGTCACGTCCACAACGGTGGAACCGATGATCAATGCTTTCTTCATGCGTTTTCTCCCGCACCGATCAGAGCCCGGTAGAGCGCGATGAAGGCAGCGCTGAACAGGCAGCCGCCGATGATGTCCGTAAGCCAGTGCTGGCCTGAAAGCAGGCGCAGGACCGGGGCAAGGACACAGAACGCTCTGAGCGCCAGAACCAGCTTCGGATCATACCCTCTGCAGGACTGCGCATAGACCGAAGCACAGCCGAAGATGGCAATGGTAACCATGGTATGGGAGGAAGGATAGGAAGCTTCCAGTACACCGTCCGGTGTCACCGGTCGATAATTGATAATCATCTTTTCAAACACAAAGTACAGAATGATTACACCCAGGAATGCCGCGCCGAGGCAGAGCAGCCGGAAATCCACCTTGAACAGGCTCTTCTTCCGGAACAGCTGCACTGCTCCCTTCAGTGCGAACGCTGCTGCTGTAAGGATTGCTCCGACGGCCAGGATCTCACTCAGAATATCGAAGATCTTCCGCTCACCGATCAGATCAAACACTGTTTTATTGAGGCTTGCAAAGCCCACTTCGGATCCAAGCGGACCGACCGCTTCTACACCGACCTTCTTCACCAGTACGGTAAACACCACTGCGCACACAGCGTACACTGCCGCTCGGATTGCTGCACTTCTGTTCTTCATAGCCATACCATTCCTTCAATCACTTCTATACAATAGCACGCCGGGCCAGCAAGCACACTTAAAAATAGTTAACCCGATGCTTCCAAATTCTTTTCCCTTTTGCCGGCACATTGCTGATACGATAAGCTCACGATTATAATAGTTCTATGAGCCTGGAAACCGATCTCTTCCGTAAACTGATTCCTGATCCCGATAAACTGCTTTCCTACGGCTTTGTCCGTGAGAACAGCTGCTTTGTCTATACAGAGCGCTTTATGGAGGACCGCTTCCTGGCCGAGATCACCGTCGGCGGGAAGGAAAAGATCAAAGGAAAGGTCATTGACCTGGACCTGGATGAAGAATACGCACTGGTCCATGTACCGGTGCGCAACAGCTTTGCCGCAGAAGTGCGCAGTGCCTATCTTGAGATTCTCGAAAGCATCGCCAGGGAATGCTTCGTGCCCGGTGAATTCCTCACTGACCAGGCAAACCGCCTCGCTTCCTGGATCCATGAACGCTGGGATGACCGTCCGGACAAGCCCTGGAAAAAGGACAACGGATACACCGTCATCCGCAACCATGACACCAGCAAATGGTACGGCATCATCGGAGAGATTCCCCGCAGCCGCTTTGAGCCGGATGCCGGCGAGGAAACCGTGGAAGTGCTGAATCTGAAAGTGCCGGAAGACAGAATGCAGGCCTGTCTGGCAATCAAAGGCATCTTCCCTGCTTTCCATATGAACAAGAAGAACTGGGTCTCCGTCATACTGGGCGAAGATGTCAATGATGAAGCACTCCAGCAGCTCATCGAAGACAGCCGTTCCTTTACGGTTGTCCGGAAAAGCGGACTGTCGGAACATGACTGGCTTCTGCCGGCCAATCCGGCCATCTACGATGCGCTGGGGGCATTCAGGGCTGACCCGCTGCACTACTGGCCGACCAGGAAGAAGATGCTGAAAGGAGACACCGTCTACCTCTACTATGCTGCCCCGTATTCCTGCCTCATCCTGCGCTGTACGGTCATCGGGCATAATGCCGATGGGTGGACAGGGCTTATGGCACAGGAATTCTACGAAAAGGGACAATACCCTCTGAACGAACTGAAAGCGCACGGTCTCAACACCGTACGCTTCGTAACCCGTATACCAACAGAACTGAAAACCTGGCTGGAAAGCCCACAAGGAGAAACACAATGAAGGAAACCCTCTGCAAAGCCGCAGTAGAAGCCCGCAGGAATGCCTACTGCCCCTATTCCCGCTTCATGGTCGGTGCCGCTGTTCTCGGTGAGAACGGAAAGGTCTACACCGGCTGCAACATCGAAAACGCCAGCTACGGCATGACAGTATGCGCTGAACGTGTTGCCATCTTCAACATGGTCGCGGACGGCTGCCGGAAGTTCACCGCTCTTGCCGTCGCCGGCAGCGGAAAGGAAGACAGCGCGCCCTGCCTTGCCTGCCGCCAGGTCATGACTGAATTCTGCCGGGATCTGGATGTCCCCGTCTACGTCACCAACCCGGACGGTGATGTCTGGAGCCATACGATGCAGGAAATCTGCCCCCTGCCGTTCATGGCCTTTGTACCGAGTGAAGATTATACGAAATAGGTAATCCCTCATTTTTGTTTCATGATAGGAATGTCCGGGACTATCTGACAAATCTTTGGTTTTGGTTTGATGAATACCCCTCTATCTGGAGATCCAAGAATATTAGGCACTTACGAAAGCAACTCGGATTGACCTAAATACCGGATACACCAGATCATAGGAAAGGATGATTGACCTCTATCCTCTTATACTGTGCACACTGTTTGGCACGGTAATTTCAATAGTTGACATACTCTGACTAGTACATATTGACGAAGTTTTTAATATGTTTGCCAGATTCCTGCAAAGCTGTTTTGCTTTGTTTTCTTATACTCTTTCCAGTTGATCAGCCTTTATACAAAGCGTTTTCCCGCATCTCGGACAGGTGTCGTATATATTCAATAGTCCTCAGCATTCCGCCGCATGAACCG
>JAEEYJ010000177.1 GCA_016291725.1 Solobacterium sp. | reverse complement strand
TTCTGCCGGCTTCCCGGATCAGATCCCGCGCCTGCAGCTTCTTGAGCATCATATCCGCACCGACGCCCCGGCTATACTCAATTTCCACCCGGGGGATCGGCTGTTTGTAGGGCATGCTGGCAAGTGTTTGCAGAGCAGCCTGGGAGAGCGATGCACTCCTGCCCATCTGGAACAGCTTTTCAGCGTAGGAACGCACGGAAGCCTTACTGATGAAGCGCCAGATTCCGCCGTAGTCCACAATCTCAATGCCATGCGCATCATCCTGGTAGCGCAGCTGCAGGTTCAGCATGTACTCCCGGATCGTCTCCTCCGGCAGTTCCAGCACTGCAGCAGCCTGATCCAGTGTCAGTCCATCATCACCGACGATGAACAGCAGTCCTTCCAGTACCGGCAGTACCTCCGCTTCGGAAGGCTCTTTCCTGATTTCATCAATATCCATCATTGTCATGCCTGAGCCTCCTGAACGGTTCCCTTCGAGAACCAGATTTCTTCCTTCTCATCCACCCGGAACACCAGCATATGCTGGCGCGCCAGATCCAGCACTGCCAGGAACGTAGCGACAAACATCGGCAGATCTTCCACATCCTCCAGCAGCCTGTTGAAGCTGAAGACTTCCGGCAGACGGTCCAGTCTGGCCCGGATCTGCAGCTCCCGCTCTTCCATGGAGATGGCCCGTTCCGTATATTTCGTCTCCAGAGGACGGCTCAGCTGCATCCTGATCATGCATCTCCGCATTGCCTTCATCAGTTCATACGGGCTGCCTTCATAATGCATATTGTCCGTCTTCATCCACTCTTCTGCTTCCGCCGCAAGCGGTCTGGAATACTGTCCCTGGCGCTCTTCATACACCCTGCCCAGTTCCCTGGACACTTCCTTGTACTGCTGGTATTCCAGCAGCCTTCTGACCAGCCTGTCCTTCGGATCCTCCAGGTCTTCCTCGCCCTGTGCTTCATCCTTCGGCAGCAGACGCTTTGACTTATACTCTATCATTTCTGCCAGCATAACGAGATAATCACCGGCTACTTCCAGGTGCATCTCCCGCATGGTATCCAGATAGGCAATGTACTGGTCTGCCAGCATATTGAGATCCAGATCAAACAGATCCAGTTTCTTTTCCCGGATCAGATGCAGCATCAGATCCAGCGGACCATCAAAGTTTTCTATACTGATCAGAAACTCATCCATACTTTAGAATTATACCAAAAATATGTGCCCCGCTCCATATCGGAGCGAAGCACATTCAGTCCTATACAACAATATTTACAAGCTTGTTCGGAATAATGATGACCTTGCGGAAATCCTTTCCGTCCGTATACTGCTTGACAGCTGCCAGCGCATCTGCCTTGAGTGTTTCGCCGTCAGTATCCTTTGCGGTTTCCAGACGCGCCCTGACCTTTCCGTTCACCTGAACGATGATGGTCACTGTATCGAGCACCAGCTTCTTCCCGTCATACTCCGGCCAGGCAGCGTAGGCAACCGTAGCTTCTCCGGTCAGTGCATGGTACATCTCTTCCCCGATGTGCGGAGCGAAGCAGCTCAGTGCCTTCACCAGACCCACTGCCATATCCCTGCTGACCTTCTTTTCCTTGTAGCAGTCATTTACAAAGATCATCATCTGGGAGATCGCTGTATTGAAGTTGAGGGTTTCAATATCATTCGTTACCTTGCGGATCATGTAGTTGTAGCTGTAGTCCAGTGCCGGTGTATCCTGGTCCGTGACCATGTTTTCTTCCATGATCATGCGCCATACACGGTCCAGCCATCTGCGCGCACCGTCCATGCCCTTGTCAGACCAAGGAAGCGAAGCCTCCAGCGGTCCCATGAACATTTCATACAGACGGAGCGCATCCGCACCATGGCTCTGGATAATATCGTCCGGATTAACGACGTTGCCCAGCGACTTGGACATCTTTACCCCGTTCTCTCCCAGGATCATACCCTGATGGAACAGCTTCCTGAACGGCTCCTTGCAGGATACGACACCGGCATCATAGAGCACCTTGTGCCAGAAACGGGAGTACAGCAGATGCAGTACTGCATGTTCCGCACCGCCGACATACAGATCAACCGGAAGCCAGTGATCCAGGACTTCCTTGTCCGCCAGCGCTTCGTTGTTGTGCGGATCCAGATAGCGCATGTAGTACCAGCAGGAGCCGGCCCACTGCGGCATGGTATTCGTCTCACGCACACCCTTCATTCCATCGATCTCAACATTGACCCACTCAGGTAGATTCGCCAGCGGCGATTCACCGTCCGGGCTTGGCTTGTAGTTGTCCGTCGCCGGAGGTTCCAGAGGCAGATCATCCAGCGCAACCGTGCGCATGGTACCATCTTCCATATGGATGATCGGAATCGGCTCGCCCCAGTATCTCTGCCTGGAAAAAATCCAGTCACGCAGCTTGTACTGCACCCGTTCCGAACCGACATGGTTCTCTTCGAGCCATGCCAGCATGTTATGGATTGCGTCCTCCTTGTTCAGACCGTTCATCCACTCACTGTTGATGTGCAGACCATCCTGTGTCCAGGCTTCAACAGCAATGTCTCCGCCTTCCAGAACCGGAATGATTTCCAGACCGAATTTCTTCGCAAATTCCCAGTCACGCTGGTCGTGCGCAGGAACCGCCATGATCGCACCGGTACCGTAGGAAGCCAGTACGTAGTCCGCGATCCAGATCGGCACTTCCTTCCCGTTGACCGGGTTGATTGCGTACGCACCGGTAAACACACCGGTCTTGTCCTTGTTCAGATCCGTTCTTTCCAGATCGGATTTCGTCGCGCATGCCTGCTTGTACGCCGCTACTGCCTCCCGGTATTCCGGAGCGGTAATCTCATCCACAAACGGATGTTCAGGGCTCATTACGCAGTACGTACAGCCGTACAGCGTATCGCAGCGTGTTGTGAATACCGTAAACTCTTTATCGGTATCCTTGATCCGGAACACAACATCTGCTCCGGTGGACTTGCCGATCCAGTTCTTCTGCATTTCCTTGGTGCTTTCCGGCCAGTCGACCAGTTCCAGATCATTCAGCAGTTCTTCTGCATAGTCCGTGATCTTCAGCACCCACTGCCGCATGTTCTTGCGGATAACCGGGAAGCCGCCGATCTCGCTCTTGCCGTTGACGACCTCTTCATTCGCCAGTACAGCACCGAGTCCCGGACACCAGTTGACCGGCATCTCCGCAACATAGGCCAGACCCCTCTCATACAGCTTCAGGAAGATCCACTGTGTCCATTTGTAGTAGTCCGGATCGCAGGTACGCACTTCCCGGTCCCAGTCATAGCTGAAACCGAGCGCTTTGATCTGCTCACGGAAATGGTCGATGTTCGCGTAGGTGAATACACTCGGATGATGTCCGGTCTTCAGCGCAAACTGCTCTGCCGGCAGCCCGAAGGCATCGAATCCCATCGGATGCATGACATTGAAACCCTTCATTCGCTTGTACCTGGCCATGATGTCCGTTGCTGTATAGCCTTCCGGATGTCCTACATGCAGACCCTGTCCGCTGGGATAGGGAAACATATCCAGGATGTAGTATTTTTCTTTGCTGTAGTCCTTCACATCCGTTGCGAATGTTTTGTTCTCCTCCCAGTAGTTCTGCCACTTCTTTTCAATTGTCTTATGATCGAATCCCATATCTGTCCCCCTTCATGAAAAAAGACGTCCGTATCTAAGGACGCCTCAGCGCGGTACCACCTTAGTTCATGTATGCACATGCCCTCAGTTCTTCTGTAACGCTGAAGCAGCGTTCACTCCTCTGTCCAGCTTCAGTGCATCTCGGCGCTCCGGATCGCAGCATTCCTCCGTCTCTCTGTGCCGCCTCAGCACTTACTCATACAGAATCAACGTGATAGGTCTATTGTATGCTTTCTCCCCCTGTTGCGCAAGAAAAAAAGAGATACGGCATATGAGCCGTATCTCTCTTCTTCAGGAAAGATTACTCTTCGTTCTGAATCTTGACCTTCTTCATCAGCTTTTCGTAGCGGACCTGAGCGTCAGCCTTTGCCTTGGCAAAGAGTCTCTCAGCTTCTTCCTGACCCTTGATTCTCGGCAGGTTGAAGTAACGTGCTTCAGCAAGCAGGTAGTCCTGGAACTTATCCCAGTTCGGAGCCTTGGAGTCGATCTGCAGCGGCTTCTCCTTGCGCGGATCATAACGGTACAGAACGGTGTAGCCGCACTCAACCGCGAGCTTCTGCCTCTGCTGGGCATTGATCATGCCGCCCTTGATACCATGCTCGATGCAAGGGCTGTACGCCAGAATCAGGGACGGTCCCTTGTAGCTTTCCGCTTCCTTGAAGGCCTTCAGCGTCTGAGCTCTGTTGGCACCCATGGAAATGGAAGCGACATAGACATGACCGTATTCCATAACGATCTGGCCCAGATCCTTCTTCGCCAGAGCCTTACCGCCGGCAGTGAACTGCGCGATGGAAGAAGCCTGGGAGGACTTGGAGGACTGACCGCCTGTGTTGGAGTAAACTTCCGTATCAAGTACCAGAACGTTTACATCGAGATCGTTTGCCATGACATGATCGAGTCCGCCGTAGCCGATATCGTATGCCCAGCCGTCACCACCGACGATCCAGACAGACTTGCCGACCAGATCTCTCTCCATATCGAGCAGGATCTTGACTTCCTCAACAACACTCGCCTTGACACCCTCAATGATTCTCGGCTTGACTGCCCTCTGCTTCTCACGGTCACCGTTCGCAGCGATGTACTCTTCGAACGCAGCCTTCAGTTCAGGTTCAACCTCATCCATGTTGTCTTCCATGACCTTCAGGATCTTGGCATTCTTGAACGTCTGAGCCAGTGCCATACCGAAGCCGAATTCAGCGTTGTCCTCGAACAGGGAGTTCGCCCATGTGACACCGTCACCGTCCGCATCCGTAATGAACGGAGTGGAAGGAGTAGCGGAGCAGTAGATCATGGAGCAGCCTGTTGCGTTGGCAACCATCATATCCTTGCCGAACAGCTGGGAAACCAGACGGTAGTACGGAGTCTCACCGCAGCCCGGGCAGCTTCCCGGAACTTCGAAGTAAGGCATCAGCAGGGACGCACCCATGACGGTGTCCTGGTTGCCGTACTGCGGCTTGTACTCTGTGTGCTTGTAGAGAATGTCAGCCAGGGCTTCCTGATTGAGCTCGCCGTTGACATCCGCAACATTCAGCGCCTTTGTCGGGCACTCCTTGATGCAGACACCGCAGCC
This sequence comes from Solobacterium sp., assembly GCA_016291725.1. Lineage (GTDB taxonomy): Bacteria > Bacillota_I > Bacilli_A > Erysipelotrichales > Erysipelotrichaceae > Bulleidia. The sequence continues at coordinate 646 of JAEEYJ010000177.1, read as the reverse complement.
TACGCAGTTGCGCGGGGAGACCTGGATCCTGTACTTCAGGCCAGCCTCTTCAGCGCCCTTGTATGCCTTGCTCGGTGTGAGCAGTGTCAGTTCAACGCCGTTCTCATCAGCGACTTTCTGTGCAGCAGCCACTTCTGCTTCATCCAGCAGGAATGCACGGATGGTAGCGTGCGGGCAGACATACGCACAGTTGCCGCACTGTACGCACTTCGAAGCATCCCAGGACGGGACTTCGACCGCAATCGTTCTCTTTTCACGGAACGCAACGTTGCCCGGGATGGTTCCATCCAGAACACCGTACTTCGTGAAGCTGGAAACCGGCATGCGGTCGCCTTCCAGAGCGTTGATTCTCTGCAGGTTGTTGTCGAAGTACTCATCACCTGTCTTAACGATCAGGGACTCTTCATGAGGCAGCTCAGCCCATTCAGGCTTCACTGTGATCTCAACCAGACCGGACTTGCCGGTGTCGATCGCATCACAGTTGTTCTGGACAACATCCGCGCCCTTGCGTGCATAGGTGTGGCGTGCACTGTCCTTCATCAGCTCAACCGCTGTCGCGTACGGCATGATCTGCTCGTTCAGTGCGAAGAACGCAGACTGCAGGATCGTGTTCGTGTGACGGCCCATGTGGGTCTCGATTGCCAGA
>JAEEYJ010000176.1 GCA_016291725.1 Solobacterium sp. | reverse complement strand
TGGGGCTCGCCTATGTGCCGCGTGACAACTCCGACCGCAACCGGACATCGCCCGTTGCCTTTACCGGCAACAAGTTCGAATTCCGTATGGTCGGTTCTGCACAGTCCGGTGCACTGGCAAATACCGTACTGAACGCTGCACTGGCAGAGTCCCTGAACAGCATCAGCGCTCAGCTTGAAGGCCTGAAGTACATTCAGGATATCCGGGAAAAAGCATTGCAGATCTGCGCGGAGATCTACCGCAGCCACAAGCGTGTCGTCTTCAACGGTGACGGCTATTCGGAGGAATGGAAAGCGGAGGCTGCACGCAGAGGACTGCCGGATCTGGTATCCTGCGTAGATGTCATCGATGTCATGGATGATCCGAAGTCCCTGGAACTGTTCACCGGGCTGGGCATCTACAATGAAGCGGAACTGGTCTCCCGCAAAGCGGTATTCATCGAGAACTACATCAATACCCTCAGCATTGAAGGAAGGACGCTGCTGGAAATGATCCGTACAGAGATCCTGCCGATGATGACGGAGGACTGGAAGAACAGCTTTGCGGATGATATGGGATTATGGCCGAATTATGTCAAGGAGCACGGCAGGAAGACAGCCGGTCTGATGAACGGTCTGTACGCAGCAGTCAACCAGCTGGATGACCTTCTGACGGACCTGTACAGTGCACCGAAGGATAAGGATACCTGCAGAAGATATCATGACGAAGTCATCGCAACGATGGAGGAATGCCGGCACTTCATTGATGCCTATGAAGCCATCGCACCGGACCGTTACTACACTCTGCCGAAATACAAGGATATGCTGTTCGATCTCTGAAAGAGGGATGAATGAAAAGCAGCACAGCGGAAGCTGTGCTGCTTTATTGTCGCGGCCTGTTTCTTCGCTCAGACCAGTGTTTCCTTTTCCTTGAGCGTTCTGTGCACTTTTTCCTTGATCAGAACATATATGACCGCAAATACCGGTACACCGAAGAACATGCCCGGTACACCGAAGAATCCACCGCCGATCATAATGGCAAACATGATCCACAGTGCAGGCAGCCCCATGGAATCTCCGAGAATCCGAGGGCCGATGATATTGCCGTCAATCTGCTGCAGGATCAGGATGAAGACCGCGAATTCCAGCGCCTTCCACGGACTGATGAACAGCAGAATGAAGATGCTCGGTATGGCACCGATGAACGGCCCGAATACCGGAATCAGGTTTGTCAGACCGATGATGAACGACAGCAGCAGCGCATACGGCATCTTTGTCAGGAAGGTGAAGATACCGCAGATCAGGCCGACAATCAGGGAGTCGATGGCTTTGCCGAAAACAAAGCTGTTCAGCATCTGCCGGGTCAGACTGCCTACATGCATAATGTACTTTGTTCTTCCCGGGGAGAACATTGCCCGGATCACATCCTTTGTCTGGGCCGCAACCCGTTCGGAATCCGCAAGCAGGTAGACCGAGATGATCACGGCAACAAAGAACCGGAACACACCGCTGATAAAATGAACGGAATAGGACAGCAGGCTGCTCAGCAGCGACGTAAAGCTTTCAGATGCTTTCTGGGAAGCCGCTGCCAGTCCGTCGAAGATCATTTCGGCAACCGGACTGCTCTGGGAACTGCTGTTGATTCTATGGTACAGCTCTTCGATGGTATCTACGTAAGTGCCCATGTTGTCAACCAGGGTGGAGGAGCTTTCAATGAGCTGAGGCAGCATCAGCATCAGAACAATCGCAATGCCGGCAAGAAACACGATCAGGCAGACCGCAACAGCGATAAACCGCTTGTGTTCCTTTTTCAGGTTTGCGCGGTACAGCCAGATATTCTCCACTCGGTTGCGCAGCGGCAGCAGCATGAACGCAATGAAACCGCCCGTCAGGAACGGCATAAAGGTTGATTTCAAAACCGCCGCAATCCGGGCAAAACCGCTGAAGTACTTCAGCACAAAGAAGAATGATACAACGATAATGCCGGATACAGAAAGCGTTATGATGTTCTCTCTGGTCTCATGGCTCAGCTTCAGCTTCATACAAGCAGATTATATCATAGGTTCAGGCAATATCTTCATAGGGAGAACGGTTTAAAAAACATTAAATCCTGTGGACAAATCCTGCGTTTACTGTAGAATAGTAGTGTCTTTTATCTAGAATGGCGCAAGAGGGTCAGCTCGTTGGCGTCATACCAACCTGCCGCAGGGTAAGGTGGTAATGCTGACATCGATAAAGAAAGAGTTTATATCTCATGATCTCTTTCTGAATCCGCAAGAAGACAAGGAAGGAGTTTTTTAATGGAAAAGTCATTCTTTACATCCGAGTCCGTTACCAGCGGTCACCCGGACAAGGTCTGCGACCTGATCGCAGACAGTATTCTCGATGAGGCGATCCGTCAGGATCCCAATGCACACATGGCTGTTGAAGCTTCCATCAAGGACGATCTGATCCTGGTATTCGGAGAAGCCGGTACAACCGCGGTCATCGACTACGAAGCGATTGCAAAGCATGTCCTGCGCGAGATCGGCTACGAGGCGGAATACCACGTCATCCTGAAGGTCAACCGCCAGTCTGCGGAGATCAACTTCGCGGTGGACGGCGAAGAACTGGGTGCAGGCGACCAGGGAATCATGTTCGGCTATGCGTCGGATGATACAGAGAACCTGATG